>JAJYDH010000121.1 GCA_021777685.1 Planctomycetota bacterium
CCCCAACCCTCTCCCAGAGGGAGAGGGAGCCAGAAATGCCTTCGCGAACTAGGTTTAGGCTCATTCAACGGTATTGGGGCTTATCCTGCCTCCGCCCGGCTCGCGGCAGGGCAAGCCCTACCAGAAGAAATCCGTCCTCGGGCGCATGCCGCCCGTGACGGAACCCGGTGGCGCACCTCCGGGACCGGCCCGTCAGAGCCCCGAGTGCGGCTCGAGCAGCTCGTCGGCCTGGACGATCGACTCGGCGAGCTTGGCCATCGGCATCCGCCGATCCTGGCTCTGGCGCTGGAGGAAGCGGAAGGCCTCGGGCTCGGACATGGTCCGGCGGGTCATGAGGATGCCCTTGGCCCGCTCGATGACCTTGCGCTCGCGGAGGGTGAGTTC
Source organism: Planctomycetota bacterium (assembly GCA_021777685.1). Taxonomy (GTDB): domain Bacteria; phylum Planctomycetota; class Planctomycetia; order Isosphaerales; family Isosphaeraceae; genus Tundrisphaera. The sequence continues at coordinate 385 of JAJYDH010000121.1, forward strand.
CAGCGTGTTCACGTTCTCGCGGAGCGTCTTGACCTCGCGGGACCGGGCGACGGCGACCTGGATCGCCGCGTGCAGGCTGGGGCTCGTCACCGGCTTGAGCAGGTAGTGGACCACCCCCCCCTCGACGGCCTGGTCGATCAGGTTGGGGTGGCCGTGCGCGGTGAGGATGATGACCGGCGTGCCGGGGTCTCGGGCGATCTGCCGGGCGGCGGAGAGCCCGTCGAGCCCGGGCATCTCGATGTCCATCAGCACGAGGTCGGGCAGGGTCCTCCGGCAGACGTCAATCGCGTGGTGGCCATCATGGACGACGGCGACCACGTCGTAGCCCAGGGCGTCGAGCTGTCCCTGGAGGCCGGCGGCCACCGGCTTTTCGTCGTCGGCGACGAGGATCTTGAAGGGCCGATTCATGCGAACACTCTCCTCGAGGAGACGGGCCTCAAGAGATCGGGCAATTCCGTCTCCCCATCGAAACGGCGGACGTCTGACGCGGATGGGGGGAGGATCGCCGACGCGGCGACCCCGGCTTGACGGCTCGGCAGTCAACATGCACAATTCATTCCCAAATTGTTCGCGATCTCGTCTCCCTTCTCAATATCTCATGGCGCGGATTTTCCATCCGGGTGGTGTGGCGTGGCCAAGCGCACGGTCTCGACGTTGACTTTCGAAGATCTGAACCCGGGCGACGAGTGGGAGAGCCCGGCCCGGACCGTGACCGAGGCCGACGTCGTCGCCTTCGCCGGGCTCTCGGGCGACTACAACCCGATCCACGTCGACCACCATTCGGCGGCCGACAACGCCTTCGGCCAGCCGGTGGCCCACGGCCTGCTCGGGGTGGCGATCGCCAGCGGCCTGGCCTCGTACGCCCCCCGGGTCGACACGATGGCGTTCGTCGCGATCGAGGAATGGAGATTCCTCCAGCCGATCGCCTTCGGCGACACGATCCGGGTCGTCACCGAGGTCGTCTCGGTCCAGCCCAGGGCCCGGGGGCGGCGGGCCCTCGTCACCTGGCGGCGGCGGCTGGTGAATCACCGGGGCGTCGTCGTCCAGGAGGGCACCACCCGGACCCTCGTCCGGGGCCGAGCCGCCCCCGACCTGCCGCCGGAGGGATGATCCCGGCCCGCCCCGACCCGCCCCTCCTCCAGCTTCGAAGGCCCGACCGATGCGCTATCAGACCGAGATCCACATCGGCCCCGACCGCTATGTCTGTCTCCAGCTCCCCGGGTATTTCCCCGAGGGGCGGGCGACCGTGACCGTCAGGATCGAGGCCGGCGAGCCCGACCCCGCCGGACACCCGGCGGGCGATGACGTCGACCGCCAGGACATCGAGTGGTGGGAGGAATTCGACGAGGAACTCGGCCGGCCTTCCTGAGCGGGTCAGGGTCGAGGGCCGGGCGGCTTCAGCTCGCCGAAGGCCCGGACCTGGGCGACGATGGCCGGCTCGGTCGGCAGCCTCTCGACGCTGCTGGCGCCGAAGAATCCGGCGATCCCCCGGGTGGTCCGGAAGATCTCGGTGACGTCGGCGGGCTCGGCGATCGGGCCGCCGTGGCAGAGGACCAGCACGTCGGACCGGACGGCGAACGCCGCGTCGGCCATCGCCTGGACCCGGCTCGCGGCCGTCGGAAGGTCCATGGCCGATGCCTTCGCGCCGATCATCCCCTTGGTCGTCAGGCCGACGTGGGGGACGAGGATGTCGGCCCCGGCCTCGGCCATCGCCCGGGCCTCGTCCTCGTTGTGCACATAAGGGCACGTGAGGAGATCCATTGCGCGGGCCTGGGCAATCATATCCACCTCGCGGTCATAGCCCATGCCCGTCTCCTCCAGGCCGAGGCGGAACTGGCCATCGACCAGGCCGACGGTCGGGAAGTTCTGGACCCCGGAAAAGCCGGCCTCGCGGACCTGCTTGAGGAACTGCGACATGATCCGGAACGGGTCGGTGGCGCAGACGCCGCCCAGGACCGGCGTGTGCTCGACGACCGGCAGGACCTCGCGGGCCATCTCCATGACGATCGCGTTGGCGTCTCCGTAGGGCATCAGTCCGGCCAGGCTCCCGCGCCCCGCCATCCGGAACCGGCCCGAGTTGTAGATGATGATGAGGTCGATCCCGCCGACCTCGGCGCACTTGGCGCTCAGGCCGGTGCCGGCCCCGCCGCCGATGATCGGCCGCCCTTCGGCGATCTTCTTGCGGAACCCTTCGAGGATCTCGGACCGGGTCTTGGTGTTCATGATTGTCGTCTTTGCTGGAGGAGGAGCAGGAGCGTGCAGGCGGCCAGGTCGGCGAACGCGGGGTCGTTGATGTGCTCGGGCCGGTCCTCGACGCCGATCATCCGGCCCGACCCGTCGTCGGAGGCCAGGCCGTCGAGCTTCTGGTGGATGGCCGCGAACAGGGCGGAATCCGCCTCGGGGTCGTGGAACGGCCGGCCCGGCGCGTCGAGCGCGGAGACGCCGCCGAGCGGCAGGAAGACGGCGACGTCGGCGGTCGCCCCGGCGAGGATTTCCCCCATCCGGGCGCCGATGGCGGCGTTCTCCTCGGGCATGGTCCGCATCAGCGTGACCGAGGGGTTGTGCTGGTAGAACAGGCGGCCGGCGAACCGCTCGGGGACGGTCGCCCTCGGGCCGAAGTTGACCATGTCGAGCGCCCCGACGCTGACGACCTGGGGAATCCCCCGACGGACGGCCGCCTTCAGCCGGTCGGGCCCGGCCGAAAGGATGCCGCCGACGTGCTCGTCGGCCAGTTCGGTGGTGGTCAAGTCGAGTACGGCGTCCACCCGGCCGTCGCGGATCAGGCCCTCCATCGCCAGGCCGCCGATGCCCGTGGCGTGGAAGACCAGGACCTCGCACCCCTCGGCTTCGAGCCGCCGCCGGGCCCGGTCGACGCAGGGGGTGGTCACGCCGAACATCGTCGCCGCGACGACCGGCCGGCGATCGGCGGGGTCGTCGATCACTCTCGGCCCCTTGACCATCCCGACCAGGGCGTGGGCCGCGTTCGACAGGGCCATCTTCGTGAGCCGGTTCAGCCCGGCCAGGTCGGCGACGGGATGGAACATCGCGATGTCGGACCCGCCCACGAACGGCCGGGTCTGGCCGCTGGCGAGGGTGCTGACCATCACCTTGGGGACGCCGAAGGGCAGGGCCCGCATCGCCGCCGAGCCGATCACCGTCCCCGCCGACCCGCCCAGGCCGAACACGCCGTCGACCCGGCCCTCGCGGTGCAGGTCGGCGACCAGCGACGCCGCCCCTTCGGCCGCCTTCGCGACCGCCTCGCCCCGGTCGCCCCGCTCCGTCACGGCCTCGGCCGAGGTCCCCGCGCGGCGGAAGACCTCGTCGCGGCCGATGTCGGGATCGAGAGTCGGGGGTCCCTGCGAGCCGGCGTCGATGACCAGCGTCTCGACGCCCTGGGCCCGGATCTGGTCGCGGACGAACGCCAGCTCGCCGCCCTTGGTGTCCAGCGTCCCGATCAGCACGACGGCCATGAGTCCCTCGCCCCCGGAAGCTCGATCATCGACGCCCTCGTTCCCACGGTCCTCCGTGGGAATGCCTTCTTCGACCCCGTCCCCGCCGCTCGGAAGAGGACGCGGAGCGTCCAGGACGGCATTCCCACGCGGAGCGTGGGAACGAGTTCCTGGTCGATCAGCCATCGACCATCGATCAATACTTGGCCACGTCGCCGGGAAGCGCCTTGTGCTCGAACGCCCTGGCCACGTCGACGGCCCCCGTGAGCATGAACTTCAGCTCGCTGTTGACCGCGACGAACTGCCAGCCCTCTTCGAGCCGCCGTTTGGCGTCCTCGATCGAGAAGACGTGGAGCCCGCTGGCGATCTTCTGGCGGGCGGCGGCCTCCCGGATGCGGGTGAGGGTGGATTCGAGGAGCTGCTTCGACGGCGAGCTTCCGTCCGGCCCCCGGAGCGAGGCCGCCAGGTCGTTCGGCCCGACGAACACGGCGTCGACGCCGGGCACGGCGTAGGTCTCGTCGGCGCACTCGACCGCGGCGACGTGCTCGGTCTGGATCACGACCAGGATCTCGTCGTCGGCCTGCTTGTAATAATCCTCGGCCGACGCCCCGTAGTTGAGCGCGTGCAGGCCGCCGCCGACCGACCGGGTGCCCCGGGGCGGGTACATGGTCGCCTCGACGATCGACCGGGCCTCGTTCGGGTCCATGACCATCGGCGCGACGATGCCCATCGCCCCGCAGTCGAGGACCGACTTGATCAGGTCGTGCCGGCCGGTGACGACCCGGGCCAGGGGCACGCAGCCGGCGTCGGCGATCGCGCCGAACATCATGGCGGCGGTCTGGATGTCGGTGTGGGTGTGCTCCATGTCCACGGTCAGCCAGGGCAGGCCCGTCCTGGCCAGGAATCGGGCGGCCACCACGCTGCCGAGCGAGAGCCAGGTGCCGACTTGCGGCTTGCCCTCGCGCAGGGCTTTCTTCACGGGATTGGGCTTCAAGGGGCCTCCGAGGGAGGAAGGACGGGCCGGGCTCGTTGGCGGAACTTCACGCGAGTTTGACACGTTACACATGACCCGGCAAGGGACGGTCGGGTATCATACCCCATCGCGAATCCCGCGATCACGGCCCCCGCCGTCGAGGTGCGACCATGCGACTGACCCTCGTGACCGAGACCTTCGCCCCGCAGGTGAACGGGGTGTCGCGGACGCTCGGCCAACTCGTCGACCACCTGGAACGGGCGGGCGACTCGGTCCAGGTCGTCCATCCGGATTACGGCAAGCCCCCCGCTCGCGAGCAGGACCATCTCGTCCGGTCGCGGCCATTGCCGTTCTACCGGGAGGTCAGCGTGCCGCTGCCCCCGTTCGGCCCGGTGCATCGGGCGATCGACGCCTTCAGGCCCGACCTGATCCACGTCGCCACCGAGGCGACCCTGGGGCTGAGCGCCCTCCGCCATGCTCTCCGGCGGCGGGTGCCGGTCGTCTCCAGCTTCCACACCAACTTCGACCAGTATTGCGACCACTACCGGATCGGCTGGGCCAAGGGGGTGGCCTGGCGCTACCTCCGATGGTTCCACAACCGGACGAGGGAGACCTACGTCCCGTCCCGGGCGACGATCGCCGACCTGGAATCGCGGGGGTTCGAGCGGCTGGTCCTCTGGCCCCGGGGGGTGGACGGCACGCTGTTCCGGCCCGACCGGCCGGGCCGGGCGAGGGTCCGCGAGGCCCTGGGATTCGGCCCCGACGACGTCGTGATCGGCCACGTCAGCCGGCTGGCGCCCGAGAAGAACGCGGGCTACCTGGCCCGGGCCCTCCGCGCCGTCGGCGAGGCCCGGCCGGACGTCCGGTTCCTGTTCGTCGGCGACGGCCCGAGCCGGGGCGAGCTGGAGGCCGAGATGGGGCCGAACGCCCGGTTCGTCGGCTACCGAGCGGGCGAGGACCTGGCCGATCACTACGCGGCATCCGACCTGTTCGCCTTCGCCAGCCTCACCGAGACGTTCGGCAACGTGGTCCTGGAGGCGCTGGCCTCGGGCCTGCCGGTCGTCGCCGTCCGGGCCGGCGGCGTGGGGGAGATCGGCCGATCGGGCGAGACCGGAATCCTCGTCGAGCCGTCGAGCCCCCCCGAGCAGATGGCCGGCGCCCTGATCGGCCTGGTCGACGCCCCGGCCCTCCGCCGAGAGATGGCCGAATCGGCCCGCGCCTACGCCCTCGGCCAGACCTGGTCCGCGATCATGGGCCGGCTCCGGGACCGTTATCTGGCCGTCGCCGACCTTGCCGCCCCGGCGCCCGCGCCGGTCGGCTGATCGTCCGGCGGCCCCGCCAGCCTCTCGTTGAACCGGATGCGGTTCCCGAACGGGTCGATGACCTCGACGGACCGGGAGCCGTAGAACGTGGTTTCGATCCCGGGCCGCATGTGCGTGTACCCCTTCGAGGTGATCTCCCGGTGGAACTCCTCGATCCCCGCCATCCAGACGAAGACGGTCGAGCCGGGGCAGCAGTCGCCGTGGTGCCCCGTCAGGTGAAAGAGAAGGTCGCCCCGGGACACCTGCATGTAGACGGGCGAGCCCTCGTCGAACCGGTGCTCCCAGTCGACGGCGAATCCGAGGAAGTCGACGTAGAACTCCCTCGCCCTGACCGGGTCGAAGATCCGGAGCAGGGGGATGGTCTGGAGGAACGAGGGGGCCATGCGACGATCTCCCGAGGATGCCATGGTTTCCGGCCGGGCCCATCTTACCCCAATACCGTTGAATGAGCCGCAAAGTCTGAATTGCCTATGACTTCTGGCCCCCTCTCCCCTTGTGGGAGAGGGTTGGGGTGAGGGGTTCTTGGCTTCGTCCACGGTCCTCAAGGGGAGAGGGAGTCAGAAAGACCGCCCTCGACGTCGTTTATGGCTCGTTCAACGGTATTGCATCTTACCCGGCCGCCGGGCGTGACGCGAAGCTCGGCGAGGTGCCCGGTTGCGGTCCCGTGTCGGGAGGGCTAAGATGGCGTCTCCAGAGAGTTTGTGCCCGCTTCGACTCCACATCCCTCGGGACGACCCGGCGTGGTCAACGGCAAACGCGTGATGGTGGTCCTGCCCGCCTACAACGCCGCGAAGACGCTGGAACGGACGATCTCCGAGATCCCGCCGGGCGTCGTCGACGACCTCCTGCTGGTGGACGACGCCTCGAAGGACGACACCGTCTCGCTCGCCGGTCGGCTGGGGATCGCCTGCGTGGTGCATCCCAAAAACCGCGGCTACGGCGGGAACCAGAAGACCTGCTACACCGAGGCCCTCAGGCGGGGGGCCGACATCGTCGTCATGCTCCACCCCGACTACCAGTATTCGCCCCGCCTCATCGGCGCGATGGCCTGGCTGGTGGCCTCGGGCGAGTTCGACGTCATCCTCGGCTCCCGGCTCCTGGGCACCGGCGCGTTGAAGGGCGGCATGCCGTTCTATAAATATGTCGCCAACCGCTTCCTGACCGCGTTCGAGAACGTCATGCTCGGCGAACGGCTCTCCGAGTACCACACCGGCTACCGGGCGTTCGCCCGCGAGGTACTCGAACGCCTGCCGCTGGCGGAGGGCTCCGACGACTTCGTCTTCGACAACCAGATGCTGGCGCAGGCGGTCGCCTTCGGCTACCGGATCGGCGAGATCTCGTGCCCGACCCGGTACTTCGCCGAGGCGTCCTCGATCAACTTCCGCCGCTCGGTCGTCTACGGCTTCGGCGTGCTGGCGACCGCCCTCAAGTTCCGTCTCCATCGCTGGGGGCTCCGCCGCGACCGCCTCTTCGACCCCTCGGGCCGGCGCCTGGACGTCTCCGCGCCCGCTTCACCCGACCCCGTCACCATCCCCGGCTAGCCTGGTCCCCGCATGACCGAGACCGTCGCGATCAAGCCGACCCCGCCCCGGACGTTCGCGGGGATCGTCGAGACCCTGTCCCTCGCCCTGATCGTCGGCGTCGGCCTGGCGGCGTGGGGGGTGGGGATCGTCACGCGCGGGTACGACTACGACGAGGTCCTCCGGGCCCATTCGACCTGGCTCACGACCCGGGGGCTCCGGCCCTATTCCGACTTCTTCGAGGTCCACCCGCCCTATTTCGTCCTGCTCTCGCCCGTGTTCCGGGCCTTCCCCGACCCGGTCGCCGCGCTGGTGGCCCTCCGGGTGGTGGCCGGGGTCGGCAACCTGATCTTCCTGGGGGGGCTGGTCGCGCTGGCGTCGAGGAGCCTCCCGCCCGGGGCCGGCCGTCGGTGGGCGTGGCTCGGGGTGGGCGTCGTCGCGTTCAGCCCGTTCATCCTCGACTACCTGGCCGAGTTCCGGGTCGACGGCTGGGGCTATGCCGCGATCGCCTGGGGCACCGTGCTTTTCGGCCGTCGGCCTCGGGGCATCTATCGAGGGGTCGAATTCGGCCTGCTGACCGGGCTCGCCTCGGCGCTGCTCGCCCCCAAGATGGTGCTCCTGCCGCCGATGATCGTGCTGGTCGACCTGGTCGCTCGGTCCGGGTCCTGGCGCGGGTTCTTCCGCGACGGCCTGGCCTACGCGGGCGGGGTCGGTCTCGCGGCGGGATTGTTCTTCCTCTACCTCCTGGCGAACGGGATCGAGACCGGCCGGATCTTGCTCCTGCTCGGGCGATACCACGCGGTGAGCAACGCCCACGCGAGCTTCCGGTATGGCCTGCTCGGCCAGGTCTTGATGCTCCGCGTCCTGCTGATCCCGATCCTCGCCGGAGCGGCGGCCTGGGCCATCGGGTGCCTCCGCCGTCGGGATCTGACCGGCCCGTTCGAGCCGGCGCTGGCCCTCTGGCTGGCGGCGCAGATGCTGCTGGTCGCCTATCCGTACAAGCAGTATTACGCCCCGTGGTTCCTGTTCGCCTCGGCGTTCGTGCCGTCGCTGGGATTGGTGTTCAACTGCCTGCGCGAGGGCCGGTCGCTCGTCTATGTCCTGGCCTGCGCGGCCACGGTTTACGGCTGTTACCCGATCGCCCGGTTCTGGGCGAGGACGGATATCGCCCGGTCCGAGAACCACCTGATCCGCTGGATGGACCGGGTGGCCCGGCCCGAGGACCGCGTGGTCGGGTCGCCGCCGTATCACCCGATCGACCGGCTCGACACGTTCTTCCTGTCGTTCAACACGTCGGACCCGAAGGGGTTCGACTCGGAGCGGATCTTCGCCGAGCTGCCGGGGCTCCGGGAATTCGTGACCGCCGAGCGTTACCGGGCCGAGCTTGCGGCGAACCCGCCGGCCTTCGTGGTCCTGCACAGCCCGGTGTTCGAGGTGACCCACCCGGCGACGCAGAAGGCGGCCCTGGAGGCGTTCATCCTCCGCAAGGGCTACCGGATCGCGAGGGTCGGCGTCGTCACGCTGGCGATCCGGCCCGATCGATATGAGGAGGCCAGGCGGCTCGGCGAGGCGGAATGAGGGGCCTCGCCATCGGGGGCGGGAGATGGAATAATCCAGGCCACGACCGGCGAGGCGAGTCCTTTTCTGGCCCCCTCTCCCGCTGGGAGAGGGTTGGGGTGAGGGGCGTCGCCGGACGAGTGGGCTTCGAACCGGACCACTTTCCGACCCGCTATCGATGCGACGCCCCTCACCCCCGGCCCCTCTCCCAGGGGGAGAGGGGAGGCAGAAAGACGGCGGGAAGTGGCGGAGGGCGGCCGTTGACGCGAGATCCCGAGCCGGCAACCTCATCCTTCCGGGCCCGAGCCGCGACGTTTGCCCTGCTGCTGGCGGGCCTCGTGGGGGGCCAGGTCTGGCTTTACGGGCCGAGCCTGGCCGGCCGGGCCCTGCTGACGCCGACCGACCTGCTGGTCGCGCCCGGCGAGTTGAACGTGGTCGGCCCGCCGAGGGTCGCGACGCCCCAGCACGTCATGATGGACCCGGTCCAGGTGTTCGACCCCTGGCTCGACTTCGCGAGCCGCGAGGTCCGCGCCGGCCGATTGCCCGCCTGGAACCCCTACGCCTATTGCGGGAGCCCGTTCCTGGCCAACATGCAGTCGGCGGTCTATTCGCCGTTCACGGCCGTCTATTACCTCTGGCCGAGCCCTCGGGCGCTCGCCTGGATTCAATTGATGAAGGCCCTGGTGGCGGGGATCGGCACGTTCGGCTTCCTCCGGACGATCGGCCTCCGGCCCTGGCCGGCCCTGGTCGGCGGGTGGTGCTTCCCGCTCTGCGGCTACCTGACCGTCTGGCTGAACTTCCCGCTGAGCGCGGCGGCGGCCTGGCTCCCGGGCGGGATGTGGGCCGTCGCCGCCTTGCTCCGCCGGCCGAGAGGGTGGGGCGGGCCGAGCCTGGCGAGCGTGGTCGGGCTGATGCTGGTCTCGGGGCACCTGGAGACGACGGCCCATGTGCTCCTCGGGATGGGGATCTACGGCCTCGGGTCGTGGCTGGCGGATCATCGGGGTCGGTTCTGGGAGACCGAGCCGTTGCGGGTCGCGGGTTCGACGACCCTGGGTCTGGCCCTGGGCCTGGCGCTGGGGGCGGCGCAGGTCTGGCCGACGCTCGAATACGTCGGGTCGAGCCACCGCCTCCAACTCCGCCGACAGGAGGGGTCGGAGCGAGATTACGCGAGCCGGACCCTCCGCTGGGAGGCGCTCCGCCTGGCCTTCCCCCTGCTGGGAGGCGTCGAGCAGCCCGGCAGCCGCCCTTTGACCCCGACCGGCCTGCATGAGAGCGGCGCGAATGGCTTCGTCGGGGCGATCTTTCTGTTATTGGTGCCGGTCGCCCTGGCGGCGGGCTGGCGGAGGCCCGAGGTCTGGCTCTGGCTGTTCGTCGCCGCCTGGTTCGCGGCGCCGATGTTCCGGATTCCGGGGCTCCGGTGGTGGGATCACGTCCCGCCGTTCCACCTCGCGGCCAACAGCCGGGGGCTCTTGCTGACCGCCTGGGCCGTCCTGGTCCTGGGCTGCCGGGGGCTCGACGCCCTGGGCGACAGGGCAGGGGGGCGGCCGTGGGGGGTGATGGTCGCCTCGGGCCTGGCGACCGTCGTCTTGCTCGGGCTGCTGGCGGCCTGGCTCATCCCCGAGGCGTTCCGCCGGTCGGTCCCGCCCTCGACGTGGCCCTGGTTCCGCGATTACCTCGTTCGGTCGACGTTCGTCGCCGGCCTGGGGCTGGCCGGGCTCCTGGCCTGGCTGCTGATCCCGGCCGCGCGGCGAGCGTCGCCGATCGGGCTGGGTCTGCTGGCCTTCGGCGAGCTGCTGGCGACGGCGAGCGGGCTCAACCCCCAGGTCGCCCCGGCCACGTTCTATCCCGAGAGCCCGCTCTGCCGGCTCCTGTCCGAGAAGGTCGGCGACGGCCGGGTCTGCGGCCTCTTCGGGGCGCTCCCGCCCAACCTGGCGATGATGTACGGATTGCGGGACGTCCGGGGGTACGACGCGGTGGACGCCGACCCGTTCGTCGAGCTGGTCCTGGCGATCCGCGGGCACGTCGGGCCGCCGCACGCGATCACCTGGCAGCTCTCGCGAGGCCCCTCGCCGATCTTCGACCTCCTCGGCGTCCGCGCCTTCATCACGCCGATCCCCCGGCCCGAGTTCGGCGAGCCCGTCCCGCTGGCCGGCCGGTACGTCTACACGAACCCACGGGCCTTGCCCCGGGCGTTCATCCCCCGCCGGGTCGTGATCGCGCCCGATCCGGGCAAGCGGCTGATCCGGCTCGGCGATCCCTCGTTCGACCCCCGCGCCGAGGTCCTTATCGCCGGCTCGACCACCGACCTGCCCCACGGCGAGATGCGCGGCTCGGCGTCGATCGCGTCCGAACAGTCCGACCGGGTCGAGATCCTGGCCGAATGCCCGGGCCCGGCCGTCGTCGTCCTGGCCGACTCCTGGGCCGAGGGATGGTCGGTGACGGTGGACGAAAAGCCGGCCGAGGCGCTCCGGGCCGACCATGCGCTCCGAGCGGTTCAGGTCCCGGCGGGCTCCCACCGGATCGCCTGGAGCTACCGGCCGAGGGCCGTCTACGGGGGGCTGGCCTGTGGCGCCTTCGGGCTGGCGGGCGTCGTCATCCTGACGATCGGCGTGGCCCGGGGGACCCGATCGTGAAATCTTCCTCCGACCCGAAGCTCTGGGCCGCGCTCGCGTTCGGCCTGCTGGTCGGGCTGGCGGGCGTCGCCAAGCCGGTCCACATCGACGACACCCTGTATGTCGAGATCGCCAGACGGATCGTGACCCATCCGCTCGACCCTTACGGCGGGGTCGTGAACTGGCAACAGATCCCCGAGCGGACTTACAACGTCAGCATCAGCCCGCCCTTGCTGAGCTACTGGTTCGCGGCGGTGATGATCGTCGCGGGCGAGAACGTCACGCTCCTGCACGTCTCGATGATCCCCTGGCTGCTCCTGGCCTGCTGGGCGCTCTACCGGCTCGGCGATCGGTGGGCGCATGCGGGGCTGACGACGGTCGTGCTCGTGGTCGGCGGGCCGGCGGTGATGGCGGGGATGAACCTGATGCTCGACGTCCCGCTCCTGGCCTGCCTCTGCGCGAGCGTGGAGTTCCTGGCACGGTCGGGCGTCCGGCCGCTGCTGGCGGCGTCGGCCTTCGCGGCGATGGCCATCGGGATCAAGTTCGCCGCGCTGGCGATCGTCCCCGTGTTCCTGGTCGCGGCGCTGACGAGGCGGAGGATCGGCCCGGCCCTGGCGGCGCTCGGGCCGGTCGCGGCGCTGGTGGGCTGGCAGATGCTCAGCCGGTCGATCTACGGGGCCTCGCAGGTCGATTCGGGGCTGTCGTTCCTGGCGAAGCTCCAGTCGTCGCTCCCCCGCCAGACGCTCGAACGGACGCTCACGATGATGGCGATCCTGGCGACCACCTCGCCCCTCTGGGTCGCGATCCCCGCGCGAGGCCGCCGCGCGATCGGCCCCGCGATCCTGGCCGTCGCCGCGACGGCCGCCGCGACCTGGCTCCTCCGCTCGACCCCGACGAACCGGATGCCGGTCGTCACGCCGATGCTCTTGCTCGCGGTCTTCCTCGGGACGTTCGGCCTCGCGGGCATCGTCCGGCCGGGTCGGGGATGGCTCCCTGGGTTGTCCGACCCTCGGGCCTGGCTGGCGACCTGGATCGTGAGCGGCGCGGCGGTCGTGATCCTGTTCGGCCCGTTCGTCGCCGTCCGGAGCTTCCTGCCGATCCATCCGCCGCTGGTCATCTGGCTGCTGGGGGGCCGGGATTCCGCCCATCCCCGGCGGCTGGCGATGGGCCTGACCGTGGCCGCGACGCTGGCCCTGGGCGCGAGCCTGGCGGCGGTCGACTTCCGCTGGGCGGCGTGCTATCCCGAGGCCGCGAGCCGGATCAGGGCGAGGTTCGCCGGGCCGGTCGAGTTCGCCGGCCACTGGGGCTGGCAATACTACGCCGACCGCGAGGGGTTCCGCGCGTGGGACGCCCGCCGGGTCGACGTGCCGGCCGGGACGATCGTGGTCGTCCCGCTCCGCGCGGACAAGCAGTGGATTCACCCGGCCGTCGCGAGGCGATTCCGCCTCGTCGACCAGATCACCGTCCCGCCCGCCCCGCTGGGCCTGACCACCTGGGACCGCGAGGCCGGCTTCCGGTTCTACGGAGGCGACTTCGGCCAGTTGCCCTGGGGGTTCTCCTCCGGCCCGACCGAGCGGTTCGCGGTCTACGAGGTCGGGAGGTGATGATGACTTGTAGGGCGGGTGAGCGGAAGCGAAACCCGCCGGAGACGGCCTCGCCGAGCGTTGGTGGGTTTCGCTTCC
>JAJYDH010000122.1 GCA_021777685.1 Planctomycetota bacterium
TGCTGCCAGTACTCGCGGGCGAGCTTCCAGACCTCCGGCTTGACCTTCACCCCGGCCTCGGTGGCGGCGTTCAGTCCGAGAAGGGCGTATTGCGAGTTCGAGTTGTCGCCGTGGCGGGTCTTGGACGCCTTATAGCTCCACGAGCCGGGCCAGAGGGCATGGTCGCCCGGCTTGAGCTGGGCCTCCTGGAGCCAGTCGACGTTGGCCTCGATCCGGACGATGTCCGACCTGGGCGACGCGGCGGCGAAGACCATCGTCTGGAGCGCGACGGCGTAGACGCTGTCGAGCTGCCCGGGGTCGTACTTGCGGAGGAATTCGAGCGACCGGACGATATGGGGGGCGTCGGGGGGCTCGCCGGCGGTGAGGAGGGCCAGCGTGACCAGGCTGGTGGTGCCTGTCCTGGCGTCGTCGTCGATCTCGGGCCACGAGCCGTCGGGGCGCTGCTGCTTGACCAGGTACCGCACGCCGCCCCGGATCGCCCGCTCGACCTCCTCGCGAGTGACCGCCCCGCGGGCCCGTGGGGCGAGGTCGGCGCCGGCCAGCGCCAGGAGGGCCAGGACCAGCGGGACTCGCGTCGCTCGGGACATCTCGACGGCCTCCGGTGCTCGGGGCGGGATCGGGCCACTCTCCCGCCCATTGTGGCACGTCGCGCCGAGTCCCGGCAAGCCGGACCGGCCCGCCGTCGCGAGGTCCGCGCGGCGCGAGATCCGGCGGCCGGCGGAGGCCGAGCACCGGATCTCGGGTCACTTGCGTCGTCCGGGCCGATCAGTTCAGATCGAGGGCCTCGTCAGCTTGCTCGTCGAGAACCGCGTGACCCGGCTCTCCGAAGGGCACTGGCCGGAGATTGCGTTGATCCATCGCCCGTCCGACGAGAGCGAGGGATGGGCCGGCTGGCAGCGGTCGCCGAGAGGGAGGCTCTCCGAGGCGTGGGCCCGCGGGCCTCGCCGGTCGGAGTCGAAGGAGATCGGCGCCGCCCGGAGCACCCAGGTCTTGCTCCCGCTCCGCTGGGTGAGATAGGCGACCGCAAGCCGGCCGTCGGGCAGGGCCGACACCGTGGGGGAGCGCTCGTCCTGATCTTCCGGCAGGCCATCGGGCGAGATCAATCGACCGCAATCGACGACCTCGGTGCCGGCGAAGTTGAGCTTGAGCCACCAGATCTGGGTCCGGGAGAAGCTCTGGGCCCCCTCCCGGCCGAGTTTCTTCTCCCGGAGTGAGACCACGACGCACCCGCCCAACCGGGGGTCCTCGGGCCAGCTCAGGTCGCCGATGAAGACAGACCCCGCGCCCGGACTGGAGCACTTCCAGCTCATGAGCCGGGGCTTCAGGTCGCCCTTCGCCTCCGGGTCGGACGCCTTGACCCAGGGCTCGGGCTCGAAGGCGAAGTGATAGAGGAGCCCGTCACCCGCCGCGAACAGGATCCTCGCGGTCATCCCGGGATACCAGCAGGGCACCCCCGCCGGGACGATGTCGGTCGAGACCTGGTCCACCAGCTTCCCGCCGGGGAACGTGTAACGAGCGAGCCCGAAATCGTTGCTCATCGACATCGGCCCGTCCTTGGTCCGGCTCGCCCAGCGGCCGGCCACCTGCCGCTGGCCATTCTCGTCGACCCAGGGCGAGCAGGTCGCCGACTCGAGCACGCTGCCGTCCTCCAGCGGATACGCGGCCACCTGGCCCGTCTCCGCGTCGAGCCAGCGCGGGGTCCGGTCCGCGACGTCCAGGTAGTACTCGTTGACGTTGACGTGGCTCGCCGGCCGGCGGACCCGCCAGCCTGGCCTTGGCGGATCGAGGCGCGACACGCCCAACGCCACCATGGTGGTGCCCACGGCCAACAGCACGAGCAGTCGGATCAGCGACGAGAATGAGAAGCTCATGATCGTTCCTGAAAAGAGGCGCGGACGCCACGACTGGGGGCATCAATCGTCGCCCGCTCCCATGCAATGAAACACGGGGATCGGCGGGCGGTATCGCGTCGAACGGCTCATCGATCTCACTTCAGGCGGAAACGGATGTTGTTCGTCGCGAGATGTCCGGGTCGAGGTCCTGAGTCGAAGGGATGACCAAGGTTTGGGCAGGCCGGTCGGCGCAAGGGACGGTGTGAAGAGGGAAGGTCAAGAGGAGGAAAGATCCCGGATCGGCGCCCTGGGGTCAGGGCACGATCCCCGTCGGAGAGCATCTGGGGAGGGCACCGCATGCATTGCGGCGTGTCAGGCGGTCGTACGAGGGGAGTATAAGGCAAATGGCAAGCCAAGTCACCTGGTCCTGACGAAAATCCGGTGAAAAATCCATGAGAATCCCGACCCCGACCGTCTTCGGCATATTTGTCAGTCTTCTTGAAAGACCAAGACAAGCCTCCCCGGCCCGGTCGGGCGCGAATCGGTCCAAATTGTCTGAATTCAGGTGCTGATGGCGGACAAATCGCCGAAGAAGCCGGCAATCGCTGCCCGGATCGTGGGACGAGCCGGGTTCGCTCGCTTGAATCGGGTCGTCTCGGCTTACTACAATGATCCTGGCCGGATTTCGCCGGCGGCCTTGAACGCGGACGACGCACCCGATCGTCGGGGACCCTGCGTCCCCGACCGGTCGCGAGGGCTGCCCGGGCCGGCTCCCTTCCACTCCCTAGGTTACGGAAGACGTGATGTCCAACGCCGGCGACCGGATCTCGCAGCTCCTCGACGAATTCCGCCACTCTCGCGACGTGATGGTCACCGAGCTGGGCAAGGTGGTCATCGGTCAGCACGAGGTGATCGAGCAGATGCTGGCCGCGATCTTCACCCGGGGCCACGTCCTCCTAGTCGGCGTGCCCGGCCTGGCCAAGACGCTGATGGTCAGCTCGCTGGCGAAGATCCTCGACGTCGGCTTCAAGCGCATCCAGTTCACGCCCGACCTGATGCCCTCGGACATCACCGGCACGAACGTCCTGGAGGAGCCCGAGGCCGGCCGGAGGAGCTTCCGGTTCGTCCCCGGCCCGATCTTCTCGAACATCATCCTGGCCGACGAGATCAACCGGACCCCGCCCAAGACCCAGGCCGCGCTCCTCCAGGCGATGCAGGAGCGCGAGGTGACCGTCGGCCAGGAGACGATGAACCTGCCCGACCCGTTCTTCGTGATCGCCACCCAGAACCCCATCGAGCAGGAGGGCACCTATCCCCTGCCCGAGGCCCAGCTCGACCGGTTCATGTTCGACATCCGGGTCGGCTACCCGAGCTACGACGAGGAGAAGAAGATCCTCTCGGCGACGACCAAGGGGGATGTGGCCGACCTCAAGAAGGTGCTCTCGGCCAAGGCGATCACGAACCTCCAGAAGCTGGTGACGTCGGTGCCGATCTCCGACTACGCGGTCGAGTACGTCACCCGGCTGGTCCGGGCCACCCGGCCGGCCGACGACAAGGCCCCCGCGTTCATCAAGGAGCTGGTCGACTACGGCGCGGGCCCCCGGGCCGGCCAGAACCTGATCCTCGGCGGCAAGGCGATGGCCGCGATGGACGGCCGGTTCAGCGTGTCGCTGGACGACATCCGCAAGGTCGCCATCCCGGTCCTCCGCCACCGGATCAGCACCAACTTCCAGGCCCAGGCCGAGGGCCAGACGACCGAGAGCCTCATCAGGAGGCTGGTCGCCGAGATCCGCGAGCCCGACGTCCCCAAGTACGAGCGCCGGGCGAACGCCTGAGCCCCAGCTTTGCCCAGGAGTTCCGATCATGGCGACGCACCGGACCATCCTCCAGCTCGGCCGCCGGGACGACGGCCGGGCCATCTCGTCGGAGGAGTTCGCCGAGGCCGAGTTCGACGAGCCCTGGAAGTACGAGCGCGAGGACGGGAGGCTGGTCGTCTTGGCACCCAGCGGCGAAGATCACGTCGGCATCAGCGAGCCCTGGCGCGATCGCCTCGGGGCCTATCGGTTGGCGCATCCCGAGGTCGTCCAGCGGGTCGTCTCGGAGGCCTGGCTCCGGGTCGATGATGGGACCGACCGGATCGGCGACATCGGCGTCTATCTGGTCCCCGGCGGCGCGGTCCCGAGGATCCCCGACCGCGTGCCCGAGATGATGTTCGAGGTCGTCAGCCCGGACCGGGCCTCCCGCGATCGCGATTACGTCGGCAAGCGGGCCGATTATCACCGCCTCGGCGTCCGGGAGTATGTCATCATCGACCGGTTCCGGCGGACGGTGACCATCCTTTCATTCGCACCAGAGGGTTACGAGGAGCGTATCTTGTCCGTCGGCGACTCATACGAGTCGCCTCTCCTCCCCGGCCTGATGATCCCCCTGTCCGAAGTCTTCTGAGAGGACGCCCTTGGCCAGCACCGCCGAGAAATACCTCAAGCCCGAGGTGATCCGCCAGGTCTCGAGGCTCGACCTGCGCGCCAAGTTCATCGTCGAGGGGTTCATCTCGGGCCTGCACGCCAGCCCGTTCCAGGGGTTCTCGGTCGAGTTCTCCGAGCACCGGAAGTACACCGCCGGCGACAACATCTCGGACATCGACTGGGCGGTCTTCGCCAAGACCGACCGGTTCTACATCAAGAAGTTCCAGGCCGAGACCAACCTCTCGGGCTACCTGGTGATGGACCTCTCGGGATCGATGGGGTACACGTACCGGCAGGAGCTGACGAAGTTCGAGTACGGCGTCAGCCTGGCCGCGGCCCTCGGCTACCTGATGATCCACCAGCAGGACCCCGTCGGCCTCGTGGCGTTCGATCAGCAGGTCCGCCAGAGCCTGGCCCCCAAGAGCAAGCGGACGCAGCTCGGGAACATCCTGTCGCTGCTGGCGAGCTTGAAGCCGTCGGGAGAGACGTCGATCGCCAGGAGCCTGCACCAGGTGGCGGGGATGATCCGGCACCGGAGCCTGGTCATGATCTTCAGCGACCTGCTCGTCGAGGCCGAGCCGGTCTACAAGGCGCTGCACCGGCTCCGGCATGCTGGGCACGACGTCATCATCTTCCACATCCTCGACGAGGCCGAGGCCCTCTTCCCGTTCCACGGGATGCTGGAGCTGGAGGACAACGAGTCCGACGAGCGGCTCGAGGTCGACGCCGACGCGATCAAGGCCGACTACCTCGACGAGGTCGCCGCCTTCCGCGCAGGCTACCGTAAGGAGTGCGCCGGGGCCCGGATCGACTACGTCCCCCTCCACACCGGCATGCCTTTTGATAAAGCCTTGATGGGCTACCTGCACAGCCGACAGTCGCGAGGTTGAGCCGGAATTCGGCGAATTTTCGATCTGAGGTTTCAAATTTGAAATTTGTAATCTGAGACCTGTCATCCGGGGGCAAGGGTAGATCATGGATATCTCGCTCCTGCACGCGGGCCTGGCGGCGGGGGCGGCGCTGGCGGCCGTCCCGGTGATCCTCCACCTGTTCATGAAGCAGACGCCCAGGCACGTCATCTTCCCCGCGCTTCGCCTGATCCGCGAGCGGAACAAGCGATCGAAGAAGCAGCTCAAGGTCAAGAACTGGCTCTTGCTGGCGGCCCGGATGCTCCTGCTGGCCCTGATGGCCCTGGCGCTGGCCCGGCCGACGCTGAACTCGGAGACCTCGCTGGGCGACCAGGAGGTCCCCACGGCGCTGGCGCTGGTCTTCGACACGAGCATGTCAATGCAGTACACCGAGCGGGGCAAGGACCGCCTGGCCGAGGCCAAGCTCCGCGCGGCCGAGATCCTCAAGAAGACGACCGACAACAGCGAGGTCTTCGTGCTCGACTCGGCCGACCCGGTCAAGCCGGTCGCCGTCTCGCCCGCCTCGGCCCGCAAGCGGATCGACGCCTTGACCCTCCGCGACGCCAACCGCCCGCTCAACGCGGCGGTCGTCCAGGCCAGCCGGGCGGTCGCCGACAGCAACCTCGCCCGCCGGGAGGTCTACGTCCTGACCGACCTCGCCAGCTCGGCCTGGGAGCCGGGATCGACCCGGACGGCCGAGGACCTGGAGAAGATCCGCGAGGAGAAGAAGGCCGTCCGGACCTACGTCCTCCAGCTCGCCCCGAAGAAGGTCGACGACGTCGCCGTGATCGCCGCCGAGCCGACCTCGGCCGTCGTCGCGGAGGGCGAGCCGGTCGAGATCAGGGCCACGCTCCGGTCGTCCGGCCCGGCGACCGAGCGTGTCGCCGAGTTCTGGCTCGACGGCGACAACAAGAAGGACCAGAAGCTCGTCGCCCTGCCCGCCAACGGCGAGCAGGAGGTGACGTTCGTGACCCCCTCGAAGCTCGAGGCCGGCCTCCACCAGGGGCGGATCAAGCTCGGCGGCGGCGCCGACAACATGGCCTTCGACGACGTCCGCTACTTCACCTTCAACACCCAGCCGGCGCTCCGGATTTTGCTGGTCTCCGACCTGAACATCGACGCCCTGTTCGTCGAGAAGGCCCTGGCGCCCGAGGCCTCGATCGCGACGACCGGCGCCTCGTCCCCGTTCCGGGTCGAGCGCGAGACCCGCAAGCAGTTCGAGGCCCGGGCCAGGCTCAAGGATTTCGCGGCGGTGTTCCTGCTCAACGTCGACGGCCTCTCGGCGGCCGACTGGGGCAAGCTGGCCCTCTATGTCCGCGAGGGGGGCGGCCTGGTCGTCGCCCCCGGCGACCGAGCGGACGTCTCGGCCTACGGCCAAGGCGCGGCGTCGATTCTGCCGGCGACGCTCGACGAGAAGAAGACGGCCCCGCCGGGCACCACCTTCGGCCGGGCCGACTTCGAGCACCCGCTGTTCAATCGCCATCCCCGGCTGCTCGACCCCGAGCTGACGGCCTGGCCGGTCTATCGGTACTGGGGCGTCAAGTCGGCCGACAACGCGCGGACGATCCTCAAATATTCCGACGGCGCCCCGGCCCTGATCGAGCGGAGCTTCAAGGGGAACCGGACCGGCCACGTCCTGCTCTGGACCACCCCGCTGGCCCGGCGAGTCTCCCGCGACGAGCCGGGGGCCTGGAACGAGTTCCCCCAGTCGTGGGCCTTCGTGGACGTCCTCTCGCAGGCCATCCCCTACTTCGCCGGGACCTCGGGCGAGCGGCTGAACTACGAGGCGGGACAGGACGCCATCCTGACCATCGACCCCAACCGCAAGGCTTCGAACTACACGGTCCAGGGGCCGGACCCCAAGGTCACCGACCGCCTGTCCGCCCCGACCACGGGCGACGTCCTCCTGATCCCGACCCCGCAGAAGGCAGGCCAGTGGACGGTCAAGGGGACCGGGCCCGACGGCTCGCAGATGAAGATGGGCTTCAGCGTCAACGTCCCCACGACCGAGGCCCAGGTCCTCTCGCTCAAGCCGAACGACCTCGACACCCTCTTCGGCGGCAAGGACAATTACAAGATCGCCGAGGACGCCAAGGGGCTCCGCGAGGCGCATGATAAGGCCGTCTACGGGAGCGAGTTGTTCCCCTACCTGATGTTCTTGATCCTGGCGCTCGTGACCGCCGAGAACCTGCTGGCCAACAAGTTCCACCGCGATTCGGCCACCTCGACTTGAACCGATTCCAGTATGATCGATGGATGATGCCCGATGATCGAGGAATTCCGGCGGTTTGCCCGTCGACCATCCCCGGGCCAGGTATGAGGAGGCCGCCCCGATGAGCATCAGCCTGAATCCGATCGGCGGCTCGTTCATCCTCGTGATCGTGGCCTCGATCGCCGTCATCAGCCTGACGATCTGGGCGTACCGATATCGCCTGCGGAACACCTCGGGCGCCTGGCGGTACGTCGCCTTCGCGCTCCGGATCGCGGCGGTCCTGCTCTGCCTGGCCGCGGCGTTCCGGCCTTCGCTGATGCTCGACGAGAAGAAGAAGCAGCAAAGCTCGGTGATCTTCCTGATCGACTCCAGCGGCAGCATGTCGGTCTCCGACGAGGTCAACGGCCAGAGCCGGTGGGCCGTCGCCAGGAAGGCGCTCGACGCCGCCCGGCTGGCGATCGAGGGGAAATCGAAGGACCTCGACGTCAAGGTCTACCGGTTCGACAGCGACCTTCACGACTACAAGGCGGACGACCCCTCGGAGCCCAAAGGGAGAGAGACCGACCTGGGCTCGATGCTCCTCAAGCCGGTCAAGGACGCCCAGGGGGGCCGGATCGCGGCGATGGTCGTGCTCTGCGACGGCGCCTCCAACGGCGGGATCTCGCCGATGGTCGCCGCCCAGCAATTGCGGGCCTCGACGATCCCGGTCGTCACCGTCGGCGTGGGCACGGCCGACGCCGGCAAGGCGTCGAAGGACATCGCCGTCCGCGAGCTGATCGCCGGGCCGACGGTCTTCGTCAAGAACCAGCCCGAGATCCGGGGGACGGTCTCCGTCCGGGGGTACGCCAACCAGTCGATCGAGGTCGAACTCTACGTCGAGGGGGAGGCCAGGCCCGTCGCCACCAAGACGATCAAGGTCCCCGAGGGGACCGACGTCATCCCGATCAACGGCCTCAAGTACATCCCCGACACCCCCGGCGAGAAGCGGGTGACGCTCAAGGTCAAGCCGAAGTCCGGCGAGCTGGTCGCCACGAATAACGAGGTCAGCACCTATCTCGACGTCCTCAAAGGGGGGCTGAAGGTCCTCTACGTCCAGGGGCCGGATTTCTCCTGGGAGCCCCGGTTCCTGACCCGGAGCCTCGACGCGGCCCGCGAGATCCACGCCGACCTGAAGGTCGTCCGAGAGCCGGCCCGGGGCGAGAAGGGCCTGATGGACGATGCCGACTTCGCCCCCGGCCAGTACGACGTCTACATCCTCGGCGGCCTGCCCGCCGACCACCTGACCCGGACCCAGATCCGCCTGCTGACCCTGGCCGTCGAGAAGGGGGCCGGGCTCATCATGCTCGGCGGCCGGTCGAGCTTCGGCGCCGGCGGCTGGGCCGGGACCGAGCTGGCCCGCGCGATCCCCGTCAACATCGGCCCGAACGACGGCCAGATCGAGCCGGGCGACGAGGGCTTGAAGGTCGTCCCCGACACGCTTGGCCTGGAGAACTTCGTCCTCCGGCTCGGCCCGAACACGGCCGAGTCGGCGAGGATCTGGGCCGGCCTGCCGCCGATCACCGGCTCGAACCGGTTCGGCCAACCCAAACCGTCCTCCTTCGTGCTCGCCCGCGCGGGGCGTGATCCGCTGATGATCGGCATGGACAACGTCGGCAAGGGGCGGGCCCTCGCCTTCGGCGGCGAGACCTGGCCCTGGGCCCGGTCGAGCGACGAGGGCCGCCTGGCCCACGCCAAGTTCTGGAGGCAGGCCATCCTCTGGCTCGCCCACAAGGAGAACCAGGGCGAGAGCCAGGTCAAGCTCAAGCTCGACGCCCGGCGGGTGGCCATCGGCCAGAAGCTGGAACTCACCGCCTCCGCCCGAGACGCCAAGAACGAGCCGATCGCCGACGCCGAATACCAGACGACCGTCACCAGGCTCGACCCCGCCGGCAAGCCCGAGGGCAAGCCCGTGCCGGTCGATCTCTATCCCCAGGGCGGCGCCGGCAAGGGTGCCTACTTCGCCGACGGCCAGCCGGGCGAGTACCTCGTCACGGTCAAGGGGACAAAGGGCGGCAAGGAGATCGGCGCCGATTCGGCCCGGTTCATGGCCTATCAGGACGACCGCGAGCTGGAGAACCCCGCGGCCGACCTGGCCCTGCTCAAGCAGATCGCCGAGATCACCGGAGGCGCCGCGCTCCGGTCGGAGGACCTGGCCAGGCACCTCAGGACCATCGGCCCCGAGGCGTCCGAATATGTCTCCCAGTCCGAGCATCGGCTCTGGGACAACTGGCCCTTCTTCCTGATCTTCGCCGCGATCCTGACCGCCGAGTGGGCACTTCGCAAGGCGAAGGGGTGGGTATGAGGCTCCAGCAATCGGCCGAGATCGCGGCGACCCCCGAGATCCTGTTCGACCTCACGCAGGACTACGGCCGTCGCCTCGACTGGGACCCGTACCTGAAGGAGGCGAGGCTGATCGACGCCAAGCGGCCAGGTGTGGGCGTCCACGCCTGGTGCGTGGCGACGAACGGGTTCGGGATGGAGACACGCTACGTCTCGTTCCGGCCGCCCTCGGCCTGCGCCGTGGAGATGGTCCGGGGCCCATGGCTCCTGAAGGCGTTCTCCGGCTCCTGGAGGTTCGAGCCGGTCGGCCCCTGCCGGACGAGGGTCGAATTCATCTACAGCCTGGCAGGTCGTCCGGCATTCCTGACTCGTGTGTTGGCCAAGATTTTCGACCACGACACTCGGAGAAGACTTGCCGCTCTGAGACGGGCCGCGGAGGTTTTGTAGGGTGGGTCGAGCCTCGGGCGAGCCCCACCACGCATTCGGATGGTGGGGCTCGCCCGAGGCTCGACGCCACCCTACAGGATGCGATTCCGGGTCGAATTTGACTTCAGGGCCATCGTCTCGGCTTCCGGGACTTCGGATTGCAGCGGCGGGCGCCTCAGGGTGATGTGCCGGGCCCAGGCCGGATCGGTCTGGGGGAAGTCGCGGCGGGTGTGGACCCCTCGGGATTCCTCGCGTTCAAGGGCGGCGGCGATCATCAGCCGGGCCACCGTCAGCATGTTCTGCGAGGTCCAGCCGGAGGGGCCGTCGAAGACGTGGTTGAGGGCGTAGCGGCACCAGAAGTCGACCTGATCGGCGGCCTCGGAGAGGCCCCGGGCGTCTCGGGTGATCCCGACCGAGCGCCACATCAGGGCCCGGAGCGACTCGCGGATGTCGACGAGGTCGAGCGGGGCCCGGTTCGCCCCGGGGCTGGGCTCGCTGACGATCGGCGGGACTTCGAGGCGATGGGGGCCCGAGTCGAGGAGGAGCCGGGCGATGTCCTCGGCGGCCCTCGCCCCGTGGACGAGCCCTTCGAGCAGGCTGTTCGAGGCGAGCCGGTTGGCGCCGTGGAGGCCCGAGCTTGTGACCTCGCCGGCCGCCCAGAGGCCGGGCAGCGAGGTCCGGCCGTCGTCGTCGATCGTGACGCCGCCCACCATGTAGTGGGCCCCGGGACGGACGGGGATCAGGTCGCGGGTGACGTCGAGGTCGAACCCCTTGCAGAGGGCGGCGATCCCCGGAAAACGCTCGTTGATGAACGCCGGTTCGAGGTGCGAGAGGTCGAGGTAGACGTTCGGGTGCTGGGTCCTGGCCATCTGGGCGACGATGGCCCGGGAGACGTCGTCGCGAGGGGCCAGCTCGGCGGCCGGGTGGTAATCGGGCATGAACCGGTGGCCGTTCCGGTCGCGGAGGTACGCCCCCTCGCCCCGGATCGCCTCGGTGATGAGGTGGCGGGACGAGCCGGCGATGTAGAGGACGGTGGGGTGGAACTGCATGAACTCCATGTCGCGCAGCTCGGCCCCCGCGCGATAGGCGACGGCGTGGCCGTCGGCCGTGGCGATCGGCGGGTTGGTCGTCTCGCGGAAGAGCATCCCCGCCCCGCCGGTGGCGAGGACGGTGGCCCTGGCCCAGATCAGCGAAGGGCCCCGGTGCTTGTCCCAGACGAGGGCCCCTCGGCACCGGCCCTCGTGGGTCAGGAGGTCGATGGTGAAGCTGTTCTGCCAGATCCGGACGTTCGGGCGGGCGCGGGCCTTCTCGATCACCGCCCTCATCAGCTCGCGGCCGGTCGCGTCGCCGAGGGCGTGGACGATCCGGGGGTGCGAATGGCCCCCCTCGCGGGTCAGGGCGACCTGGCCGTTGACCTGGTCGAAGATCGTGCCCCACTCGATCAATTCGCCGATCCGCCGGGGGGCCTCTCGGACGACCAGCTCGACGACGTCGGGGTCGCAGAGCCCCTTGCCGGCGGCGATGGTGTCGGCGACGTGGTCTTCGAAGTGGTCGCCGGGGTCGAGGACGCCGGCGATCCCGCCCTGGGCGTACGCGCTGTTGCTCTCCTTGACCTCGTCCTTGGTGACGACCAGGACCCGGAGCGGGCCCGGGACCCCGAGCGCCGCGCGGAGGCCGGCAACGCCCCCGCCGATCACCAGGACGTCCGTGAAGTGGTGCGGCAGGTCCTGGGGGTCGAACGCGGTCAGGTAGCGTCGGGGCAAGGCGAGCGGCTGGAGCATGGGAGTCGGCCGACCTTCGGACGGGACTACGGCGGGAGTCGCCGACGGCCCACCATCGGGCCATCGACGACTCCTGTGAAGGTATGCCGCGCCGGGCGGAGGGTCAAGCGACCCCCGTCCGGCCTCAGCGCCCGGCCGGGGCGACGACCTTCGAGTTCGAGAGGCTCTTCTTGTACGCCTCGAACTGGCGGCGAAGCTCCGGCGGCGGGGTCGACTTGCCCCCTTCGGACAGCCCGCCGAGGCTATCCTGTGGGAGCGTGGTGCCCTGCCGGTCGTTGCGGTTGCTGGCCGTGGCGGTCGTGGTGAAGTCCGATTTGCGGGCCGGGTCGAAGACCTTGTCCTGGCCCGGCTTCACCTTGATCTCGCGGCCTGGTCCGGCGGGGCCGGGCTGCTTCCGGTTCTCGAACTTCTTGACGAACTGCTCGGCCTCGTCCTTGCTCATCCCGAGCTGCTTCTCGACGCTCGGGGTGAACTTGTCGTCCTTGAGCAGGTCCTGGATCTTCCGGAGGGCGAGGTTCGTCTGCTCCTTATCCGGCGCCACCGAGGGTTCCGAGCCGTCCGGCGAGCGCGACGGGACCGGAGGGAGGGGCGTGGACTTGTCCTCGAACTTGTCCGAGCCTGGATTCTCCCCAGAGCGTCCCCCGCGCCCTGTCGGGCTCTTCGACGGCGAATTCCCGCCTTCCTGATCGGGCGGGGCCTGATCGTTCGGCGGCCCGCCTTGTTGCTGGCCGCCCTTTTGACCGGGCTGTTGCCCGCCCGGCTGACCGGATTGCTTGCTACCCTGTTGACTCTGCTGCTTTCCGCCCATCTGTCCAGGCTTCGAAGCTTGTTGCCCAGTCTGCTGACCCTGTTGCTGGCCGCCTGGCCGCACACCCGGCTGGCTGGATTTCTGACCACCTTGCTGAGCTTGCTGCTGTCCCTGTTGCCCCTGTTGCTGCCCCGCCTGTTGTCCCTGCTGTCCCTGCCCCTGCTGTCCCTGCTGTCCCTGCTGTCCCTGCCCCTGCTGTCCCTGCTTCTGCTGTCCTTGCCCCTGTTGTCCTTGCCCCTGTTGTCCCTGCTGTCCTTGCTGGTGCCCGGCCTTCTGGCCAGATTGTTGTCCGGATTGCTGGCCGTTCTTTTGGGAGGATTGCTGACCTGCCTGCTGGCCGGCTTTCTGGCCAGACTGCTGGTCGGAGGACGCCTGGGCAGGCTTTTGAGCATTTTGGGCGGACTTCTGAGCGGTTTGCTGATCTGAGTTCAGAGCCGTTTGTTGTTTCGACTGCCGCCCAGTCTTCTGGTCATTCTGCTGACCATTCTTCTGCTCGTTCTGCTGACCGGCCTGCTGCTGACCATTCTTCTGGTCATTCTGCTGGCCGGCTTGCTGCTGCTGACCGTTCTTCTGGTTGTTCTGCTGGCCGGCTTGCTGCTGTCCGTTCTTCTGGTCGTTCTGCTGCCCGGTCATTTGCTGACCATTCTTCTGGTCGTTCTGCTGACCGGCCTGCTGCTGACCATTCTTCTGGTCGTTCTGCTGACCGGCCTGCTGC
>JAJYDH010000695.1 GCA_021777685.1 Planctomycetota bacterium
ACCGGCGCGTGGAGCCAGAGCGGCAGGGCGATGACGACCATCTCGACGTCCTTGTCGGCGAGCATCGCGTCCATGTCTTCATACTTGCGGAGCTTGGCGACGTCGGCCGGCGAGTAGTCCTTGTGCCTGGAGAACTCCTTGACGGCCCGCTCCTGCTGCGACGGGCGGATGTCGCAGAAGCCGATGTAGTCGACGTAGGCCCGGTTGTGGTCGTGGATCATCGCCCCGCAACCCTCGTTGCCGGTGCCGATGATCGCGGCGCGGACGGGCGGCTTGTCGCCCATCGACTGGTAGCCGAAATAGAACGCTCCCAGGGCCGGGGCGGTCGCCGCCGCCTTGAGGAAGTCGCGTCGGGTCGAGCCGATCACCTCGTGGGCGTTGGTCACTCCCACGGCTCGCTGTTCGGGGGTCAGGTTCAGCATCGGTCGCTCCGTGTTCAGCGGGATTTGAACTTCCTACGATCCTGGGGCGCGGGGCGTTCGGCCCGGGGCGTCTCGGCGGCGGCCTCGGCCGCGAGCCTGGCGCGCCGCCCCCGGCCGATCCAGCCGAAGAGCAGGGCGTCCAGGCCGATCCAGAGGCCGTTGGGCGTGCTGGCCAGGACCAGGCACGCGAGCATCTCGATCATCGGCAGGTTGACGTATCGATAGTGGCCGGGCCCGGGCGCCTCGGGCAGGCCGGGCCAGGGGGGAGAGCTCAGGTAGATGTTGGTCAGGAACGTCGCCCCGGCGAGCGCCGCCAGCGGGGTGAACAGGCCGAGCATCAGGCAGAGCCCGATCGCCGTCAGCCCCCACATGGTCGCCAGGTCGACCTTGTCGAGCGAGGTGAGCGGCGGCTCGTAAGGGCCGGCGTCCTTGACCTGCTCGGGCGTCGCCAGCTTCACCAGGCCGTCGCGGAGGGAGTCGGTCCAGCCGTCGACGACGGCGACCAGCTCCTTGCGGTCGGCCTCGGCGGCCTTGCGGTCGTCCCGGGCGTTGGACCGCTCGTAGGACAGGGCGTCCGGGTTGCTCTCGACGGCCTCGATCTCGTCGACCTCGTCGAGGTATTTCTTGACCTTCTCGGCGTTCTCGACGACCAGGAACCACTCGCCGGCCGCCGTCTCGGTCTTGCCGAGCAGCTCACCGGCCTTCTTCTTCTGGTCGTCGTCGAACCCGTAATGGTTGCCGATCCGGGCCATCAGGGCGGCCCAGTCGTCCTTGAGCCGCTCCTTGTCGAGCTTCCGCCGGGCGTCCACGTCGGGGACCAGGGCGCGGAACTTCGGGGCGAGCGGCCCGGTCGCGTTCCGGAGGTAGCCCTCGGACGTGAACGGCGGCCCATCGGAGACCGGGAAGACCCGGGCGAGGATCGACGCCTTGCCCGATGGGGTCGAGAGGATCTTCTGCGTCCCCTCGTACAGGAAGTGCCAGCCGATCGCGATCCGGAGCAGGACCAGGAACAGGGCGCCGAAGAAGCCGGGATAGTAGCGTCGCGGGGCGGCCAAAGACTCCTCCTTCGAGGACCGGGATCAGGCCATTCGAGGCCGGGGCGAGTAATCGGCGTCGGTCAGGTTGAAGGTCTCGACCCGGCTCGGCCCGTGGGGCTCGGGCCGGGTCACGAACAGGGCGGCGACGTCCGGTCGGGCGGCCAGGAGGCCGGCGGACCCCTCGGGGCCGAGCAGGGTGAAGGCGGTCGAGAGCGCGTCGGCCTCGGCGGCGGTCGGGGCCAGGACGGTCACGCTGGCCGGCCCGCCCGAGGGAGGCTCGCCGGTCCGGGGGTCGATGATGTGGCCGTAGGCCCGCCCGCCGGCCTCGAACCGCTGGAAGGCGTCGCCCGAGGTCCCCATCCCCCGGTTCCTCAGGTGGACCGTCCCCAGCGGGATCTCCGGGCAGGCCGGGTCGCGCAAGGCGACCTGCCATCGGCCGCCGAAGTCGTCGGGGGGCGAGCCCAGGGCGAAGAGGCTCGACCGGCCGCCGTGGACCAGGCAGGTCGTCGGCCACCAGT
The DNA here is from genome assembly GCA_021777685.1 of Planctomycetota bacterium. Lineage (GTDB taxonomy): Bacteria > Planctomycetota > Planctomycetia > Isosphaerales > Isosphaeraceae > Tundrisphaera. The sequence continues at coordinate 1,978 of JAJYDH010000695.1, forward strand.
GCCCCCGGATCACGTCCGCCGCCCGGTCGATCGCGTACCCCTTGCCGATGCTCCCCAGGTTGATGACCACCCCGGGCCGGTCGAAGGCCACCGTCTTCCGATCCGGGTCGAGGATCAGGTGATCCGAGCCGGTCCGGGCGCGGGCGTCGGCCAGGGTCGCCGGGTCGGGCACGCGCCTCGGCCCCCGGGTGAAGCCCCAGGCCAGCGAGAGGGCGCCGGCGGTCACGTCGTAGGCCCCGCCGGTCGCCCGGCCGATCGCGACGGCCCGCTCCAAAAGGCCGAACAGCCCGGGTTCGACCTCGATCGGGCCGTGATGGGCTCTTGCGTTCAGGCGGGAGACTTCCGACTCGTCGTCGTAGACGGTCAACTGGGCTTCCAGGTCTTCGACCACGTCCAGGGCCCGGGTCGCCAGCCCGATGGCCCCGGGGACGCCCGCGCCGAGCCGGACCTCGAAGTACGACCCCATCAGCGATCGGCTGGCGTTGATGAGCGAATACGACGAGTTCAGCGGGGCCGTGCTCGTCGCCGTCGGGGCCGGCCTCGGCGGGTTCGGCCGGGCGCGGAACAGGCCGCGTCGGCTGACCCGACGGGGCGAGGTTCCAGGCTCAAAGCCGTCCGGCACCATGGCTCGGCCATCCCAGGGAGACGTCGGGTTTCGCGGCCTCTTGCACGAGATCGGCCGTATGCGGGGCGGCCGTGGGCGGGTTGAGCGGGGTCGCTCAACGGTCCAGTATACCGAATCCCGGCGTATCGGAAAGGGCCTGCCGATTTCGCGCCGGCATGGTCGAACGAGCGTTCGGTTGCCAGTTGGTTTGTCGT
>JAJYDH010000123.1 GCA_021777685.1 Planctomycetota bacterium
CTCGCTGGCCCTGGCCCTGTCGGTCTGGATGTCGAAGGCCCACGAGGTGATGCTGGTCGTCTTCGCCGTCTGGGTCATCTGGCTGATGGCCTTGCCGGTCTGTTACATGATCACGCCGGGCAACTGGGCGCCCCGCTGGCTGGAGGTGAGCAACCCGTTCTGGCTCTCGCTGGCCCCGTCCAACGTCCCCGGCCAGACCTCGATGATCGAGCCGGTCGCCTTCTTCCTGTCGTGCGTGCTCCTCTCGGCCGGCCTGGCGGCGCTCTCGGTCCGGAAGGTCCGGCCGGTCTACCTCCACCAGTCGGGCCGGACCCCGAGGCCGGTCCGGGACTCGAAGCTGGCCGCCTGGTATCGGCGGCAGGTCCGGTGGTGGCCCGGCCCGTCGCTCGACTCCAACCCGGTCCTCTGGCGCGAGTGGCACCGGAACCGCCCGTCCAAGGCGACCCGGGTCGTCTGGATGCTCTACATCGCGCTGACCTCGGTGTTCAGCCTCAAGGTGATCGGGGATTACCAGGGCAGCATGGCCGGGGCCCGGCCGGACGAGATGGCCGCGCTGCTCAACGCCTTCCAGGTGACGATCGGGCTGCTGCTGGTGAGCGCCTCGGCGGGCACGGTCCTGAGCGAGGAGCGGGTCCGGGGGAGCCTCGACGTCCTGATCTCGACCCCGCTGACCACCGGGTCGATCGTCCGGGGCAAGTGGTGGGGCTCGTTCCGCAAGGTCCCCTGGCTGGCGTTCTGGCCGACCCTGGTGACCTACGCCGTCCTGCCGCCGAATCCGCCGGACTGGATGGTCCTCCTGCTCTACCTGACGCCGCTGCTGATCATCGCCCAGGGGGCGACGCTCGCCGGCCTCGGCCTGGCGCTGGCGACCTGGATCTCCCGGACCGGCCGGGCGGTGACGTGGACGATCTCGGCCCTGGTCGCCTCGGTGATCGGCTGGCCGGTGATCGGGTTCATGCTGGTCGGCAGCGAGGGCCGGGCCGAGGCGAAGGTGCTCGCGTTCGTCATGGGCAGCCCGTTCTACAACGCCGCCATGCCGACCGTCGCGATGGATGTCCAGAATCGCGGGGGGTCGCAGCACGGGATGGTGGTGGGGGTTTACTACGGCATGATCGGCTGGACGATCGGGTACGCGCTGCTCGCCCTCGGCCTGTTCCTGGCGACGCTCTGGACCTTCGACCGTCGCCTGGGCCGGACGCCCGACCGTCCGGGATTGCCCGGCCCGCGTCCCGAGCCGAAATTCCGGGCGAGGCGGGTCGCCAAGCCGGCCCGGTCAGAGGCTCGGGTTGGAGAACTCCACTAGCGGGAGGTTCCCGGGAAACTCAGGGCTTGGTGGCGGGACGAGATTGCTCGATCAGCCTGGCGATCGAGGCCTCTAGCCGGTCGAACCGGGCGTCGATCTTGTCGAATCGTGAGTCGACCTCCGCCTCGAAGCGATCGAGCCTCGTCTCGATCTTGTCGAGCCTCGATCCGACCCCGTCGACCTTGGTTTCCAGCTTGTCGCCCCTCGTCTCAAGTTTGTCCAGCCTCGTCCCGAGCCCGTCAACCTTGGTGGTCAGGGATGATCCCCACCAGACGCCGGACAGCAAGCTCGCCAGGGTGAAGACGCCCAGGACCTTGATGGTGCCGATGATCACCTTGACCTGAGTGATCAACTCGCGCAAGTCGAGGTCGACCCCGTGGACCTCGTCCCGGAGGATTCGGATGTCGTCGTTGAGGACTTCCGTGGTCGGTCCGGCCATGATCCACCGCTCCGGAAATTTCGCCCGTCGTCCGCCTTCCCGATCGATTATCGACGCCGGGGCGGGGCGGGGGCAAGGGCTGACATCGTCCCGGGCGGTCAGAGGCTCGGGTTGGAGAACTCGACGAGCGGGAGGTCGACCGGCGACTGGTGCCGCGAACTCCGGGCGACGGCCTCGGTGAACTGCATGTAGCGGGCCCCGTCGAGGAACGTGGTGTGGGTGACGGGCCGCTCGCCCCGGATCGCGGCGATGAAGTCGGCCTCGACCCGCCAGGAACCCCGGCGATCCTCGGGGATCGGGATCGGCTTCAGGTCGGGCTCGCCCCGTTTGGCCCCCCTCAGCTCGTCGCGCTTCAGGTCGTAGACCAGCGTCCCCTCCGAGCCGAAGAGCGCGACCGACGAGCCGGTCGAATGCCAGACCACCCCGCTCAGACGGTACGTCCCCCGGGCGCCCCCCTGGTACGCCGTGAGGACCTGGACGCTGTCCGCCGTGCCGACCTTCGCCGGTCGGCCGGTCTCGGGGTCGGTCCGGGTCGGGATCAGCTTCGAGGCCGAGGCGATCACCCGGCGGAGCGGCGGCGTCCAGCGCATCACCGGCTCGTGGAGGATGCCGAGCTGGAGCGCGTTGAACCCCGAGTACTTCGTCATCTGCCGCCAGCCCAGCGGCTTCGAGCGGTCGGCCAGGTCGCTCGACAGCCCCGTGACGTGGACCTCGGAGAGCAGGCCGAGATACCCGTCGGCGATCAGCGACCGGACGAAGGCGTCGCCGATCAGGCCGTAGGGGCTGGGCACGACCATCGTCGTCAGATGGGGGCATTCCCGCGACCGGTCGTACATCCGCTGGGCCTCGCGGGCGTTCATCGCCATCCGCGACTGGGTCAGGACGTGCTTGCCGGCGTCGAGCGCCGCCAGGGTGATCGGGCAGTGGAGGTAGGGCCACGTCCCGATCAGGACGGCGTCGACGTTGTCGTCCTCGATCAGCGATTCCCAGGTGCCGTGGACCCGGGGGATGTCGAATTCCCGAGCGACCCGGCTCGCCGACTCCCGCCGCTGGTTGCAGACGGCGACGATCACGACCCCGCGCAGGGCCCGGAACCCGGGCAAGTGCCGGGCGCGGACGATCTGCCCCGCCCCCACGATCCCGACCCGGACCACGCCCGACTTGCCCATCGCCCGATCTGTCCTTCCGACGACGGATGAGCGGGCAGCTTTCAGCGATCAGCCGGGAGAATGTATGCTAAGTCGGCCCGGAATCCACGATACTGTTGCTGACCGCTGAAAGCTGACCGCTGACCGCTCTTCCGAGGATGACCACCGATGCGCCAATTCATCGCCCTGGCCTTGGCAATCTGCGTTATTGCCGCAAACCCGGGGCCGAGTCGGGCGGAACACGCCAAGATCAGCCTGGATGTCTCGGCCTCGGGCGAGCAGGCGACGGCGTTCGTCGACCAGACGCCGCCCGAGCACGGCAAGAATCCCCGGCCCGTGATCAAGGCCAGGGCCGGCGAGCCCGTCAAGATCCAGTGGACGCTGACGAACATCTATCCGCACAAGACGCTGGAGAACGTCGTCGTCCACTTCTATGTCGCGCGGCAGGATAAGGTCGGCCAGAAGCCGACGCCCGATCTCGGCGTCGAGGCCAACGTCGTCCTGGAGTCCGCCTTCGAGATGGACTTCAAGCCCGGCGCCAAGGCCGGGGCCAGGAACACGCTCCGGGTCGACAGGCCCGGCGTCTACCTCGTCCGCGTCGAGTCCCGCCAGACCCAGAGCGACCACGAGCACTTCGCCGCCGTCGACCTCGTCGTCGAGGCGGAGAAGCCGTGAAGCACCCGGCCGCGGGGATTGACGATGAAGGCTTCCAGATTCGCCACGCTCATCTCGACCCTTGCCCTGGTCGCCCTGCTGGTCAACCACTTTTCGGCGACTGTCGGCGTGGCTCCGGGCATCTTCTTCGCGAAACTCGACAATCTTGCCGTCGATTTCGGCTATTTGCTGCTCCCGCTCCTGTGGCTCGCGACCTTCGCGTTCGCTTTGCTGTGGTCCAACCTCCGGTGTTGGTTCGATCGCTCGAATCGCGCCTCGCTCTCCGACGACAACAAGCTCATCCGGGGGGCTTTCGTCACCGCCGGGAAGTTCTCGTCGCTCGTGGTGGTCGCTCTCGTGGCCTCCTATGGCCCGCTTCAGGCGCTGCCAGCCCCCGCCAATTCGCCCGAACATGTCCTCTTCTTCGTCAGACTGGGGCATTTCGCGGCCGATTATGGATATCTGCTGATCTTTCTCCTCTGGTTTGCGATCTTCTTCTCCCGATCGCACGGGTTTTCGGGCGGACGTGCTCAGAAACCGAGGCAGGGGCTGAACCTCCCCGGCGCGAACCTGGGCGTCCGGACCCTCAAGGACCTGCACGACCTCGACTGGACGGCCCGGTCGGGGGTCGAGTACGTCGGGCTCTCGTTCGTCCGCCACGCCGACGACGTCACCTGGCTCCGCCGGGAGCTGGAGGCCCGGGGCTCGAAGGCCCGGATCGTCGCCAAGATCGAGAAGCCCGAGGCGGTCGACCGGCTCGACGAGATCGTCGCGGTCGCCGACGCCGTGATGGTCGCCCGGGGCGACCTGGGCGTCGAGATGGACGTGGCCGAGGTCCCGGCGATCCAGAAGCGGGTGATCGCCGCCTGCCACCGGGCAAGGGCCCCGGTCATCACCGCCACGCAGATGCTCAACAGCATGGAGACCTCGAACCGGCCGACCCGGGCCGAGGCCAGCGACGTGTTCAACGCCGTGCTCGACGGCACCGACGCGGTGATGCTCTCGGGCGAGACGGCCGTCGGCCAGTACCCGGCCCGAGGCCCGTCATCCCGCCAGCCGATCGGCCACGTCGCGGGCGGGCAGGCCGTGGATCGGATGGGACGCCGCGTGAGCCTCCCTGGTGTCGACCCGGACGTTCGCCGGGAGCGCGATCGGCGCCGCGGGCGCCAGCGGGGCCTCGGGGGCGATCCCCAAAAGCGGCTTGATCGACCGGGCGAGCCGGGGATGGCGGAGCGAGAGGCAGCGGAGGGAGCACGCGGCGCGCCCTCGGGCCATCGCCAGCTCCCAGCGGGCCGCCTCGGCCAGCCCTCCGACCCGGTCGCCCGAGGTCGAGCCGATCGCCCCGAGGTCGTCGGCCTCGTAGCCGTGCGCCGCGAGCCAGGGCCCGCAGATCCTCGCCAGCACGACCCGCTCGCGGGGCGTCGCCCGATCCCGCCAGTCGCCGACCCGGCCCTCCCTCATGTGGTTCCAGTGCAGGAGGGTCCGGCGGTCGTGGGCCTGGGCGATCGACGGGTCGTCGAGGTCGACCCCGCCCTTCTTGAGCCGCCGGCCCAGCTCCTCGGCCCGCTGTCGATTGGCCTGGAACGAGTACTCGGCGGCGACCTCGGCCGCCTCGCCGGGCCTCAACTCCAAACCGAGGTGGGCGGCCAGCTCCTCCACGCCGGTCGTCGGGTCGGCGACCAGCCGGTCGTACCGCTGGGCGATCGACCGGGGCCGGCCCGACCAGAACCGGTCGTTGGCCAGGACCTGATGGATCATCCCCTGCCGGACCAGGGTCTCGAAGTCGACCTTCCGCTTGTGCATCAGCGAGAAGACGACGTCGCGGACGTCGCGGTGGGCGTAGATCGCGACCGCCCGGCCCTCGGCCAGGACCCTGGCGAACCGGCCATGCTCCTCGTGCGACTTGAGCACCTTCCAGGCGTCGGCGCCGCCGTCCCCTTCGCGGTCGTCCAGCTCCTCGAACTGGTCGCCGGTCAGATAGCCGAGCCGGACGCCGCCCCGATGGCGCTCCAGGAGGTGGGCGATGACCTCATACTGCCAGGTCGAGCAGGCCCGATACATTCCCGCGCAGATGACATACATCGCTCGGCCTCCAGCTTCCCGCATCCCCGCAGCCGCCCCACCAGTTCGGGTGGAAACGAAGCATCCGGGTTGTTATCGTCCATGACAGCTTAAAAATCCGGCGAACCTCGCCCGATTACGCGGCGACTCATCCCGCGTCACCGCCGCATGGGCCCACTTCCCAACTGCGGCACGGCATTTGCGGTAGAGAATATCCACATTCCATCGATGGCCCCGGACGACCCGGAATGATCGAGGCGGGCGTGAGTTTCGCTGCGATCCCCGGGCGTGTCAACACAACCTCCGCGTCCGCCCCGGGCACGGCCGCGTCACCCGAATGAACCTTCCTTTCCGGATCTGGGGTGTTAAGATATTAATAAAAGGTAAAATCTCTGGCGACCCGCACACACAGCCGAGGTTTGGCCCTTCGGTCCCCGTCGCATCCCGGACGATCGGTGGGGCTCCCGTCGCGGGAGGCCCGTGCCACGACGATGTGAGGTTATCAGGATGACACTCTCCCTCTTCCGTCGACCGATCGCGGTCGGCCGTCATCGGACCTTCAAGCTGGCCTGCGGCCTGGCGATCGCGGCCGGGCTGGGGCTGGTGGGCCGGCTGGCCTTCGAGCTGACGGCGTTGAATGCGGCCCCGGCCCCGCCGACGGGCGCCCTGCCCCGGCCCCGATCGGGCGGGGCGCTGGTGATCAACGGCGGCGGGAAGCTCACCGAGGAGGTCCGCGACCGGTTCCTGGAGCTGGCCGGCGGCCCCGACGCGCGAATCGTCCTGATCCCAACGGCCCGCTCGGTCTCCGCCGACGCGACCGACCCCGAGAAGGACCTGGAGCCCTGGAAGGCGCGAGGGATCGCCTCGGTGAGGCTGCTCCACACCCGATCGAGGGCGACGGCCGACGACCCCGACTTCGCCGGGCCGCTGGCCGAGGCCACCGGCGTCTGGATCGGCGGCGGGTCGCAGACCCGGCTGTCGGAAGCCTATGCCGGGACCGAGGTCGAGCGCCAGCTCAAGCTGCTGCTCGACCGGGGGGGCGTCGTCGGCGGGAGTTCGGCCGGCGCCGCGATCATGACCCGGGTGATGATCGCCAGCGGCCGGAAGGACCCGATCGAGGGTCGAGGCTTCGACTTCCTGCCCGGCGCCGTGGTCGACCAGCACTTCCTCAAGCGGAACCGGATCGGCCGGCTGACCAAGCTCCTGGAGCGCCACCCCGACCTGATCGGCTTCGGGATCGACGAGCAGACGGCCCTGGTCGTCGGGGTTCGCGACCTGCGGATCAGCGTCGTCGGCGATTCCTACGTCGTCGCCTGCCTGCCCGCCTCGAAGGAGCGGCCCGCCCGCTACCAGGTCCTCAAGCAAGGCGACGAGACCGACCTCGCCGCCCTCCGGACGCTCGAACCCTCGGTCATCCCGTCGATCGACCTCGGCGAGATCGTTTCGTCGAAGCCCGGGCTCTGATCCGGGGCAAGCCGGAACGACCCGCTCTCGCCGCGAGCCTGTCATCCTCCCCTCTCCCTCTGGGAGAGGGAGGCAGAGGGGAACCGCCTTCGGCCAGGCCGCTCACTTCACCGCCGTCGCGGCGGTCTCGGCCTTGGTGACGGCCGCGTCTCGGGGGATGGCGGCGGGCCAGCCGATGAGCTTGAGGCCGCCTCGCGGGAAGACGCGGGGGATGGTGGCGAGGTCGTCGCCGACGATCGGGGAGATGACGGGGCGGCCGTCGCTCCAGTAGCCCAGGTGGCGGAACGCCTCGCCCTTGTCGGTCGCCTCGTCGAGCGTCTTGCCGGCGAAGGCGGCTTCGAGGGTCAGGTCGGCGATCCTCCAGAAGCCGAAGGTGTCGAAGGCGTTGACCTCGGCCTGGGCCATCTGGGCGTTGGGCAATAGGCCATCGCCGGTGTCGAAGAGGGCATGGGCCCCGGTCGGGGCGAGGTGGTCGGCCCGGAAGTGCGGGACGCCCCGGAGGTCGCTCCGGTAGAGGATGAACTTCTTCCGCTCGCGCGGGACGGCGGACGCCTGGGCGAAGATCTCCCGGGCCCGCTGGTCGCCGACGACGACGTCCTTCTCGCCGGCGAGGACCACCAGGAGGGTCGAGGCCGGGACGTTGGCCAGGTCGGGCGTCCGCGAGGGGAAGACCTCGCCGGGGAAGACCGAGATGACCGCCCTGGGCACGGGCAGGTCGGCCTCGGCGGCGACCGCCGCCATCTGCGCGGCGAGGTTGCCGCCGGCCGAGTGGCCCATGATCGCGAACTTCGTCCGGTCGGGCCGGACGTGCGCCGGGGAGGACGCCAGGACGTCCAGCGCGTCGCGGACGGCGACCAGGCCGTTGGGCAGGAAGTTGGCCGGCGGCGTCGACCAGTCGCGCTGGTAGCGAGGGGCGATCACGATCCGCCCCTTGCGGACGAGGTGCTCGATCCAGGCGCCGTAGACGCCGGGATTGACGGCGAACCAGCCGTGGTTGAAGACGATCACCGGGGCCGACTCGGGGGAAGGGTCGGCCGGCTCGAACAGCCAGTACGAGCGGGGGCCTTCCCCAAGCTCGACCCGGCGGACCGACTTGTGGGGATAGCTCGGCGGGGGTTCGGCGGCGAGGGCCGGGGCGACGGAGAGGATGTTGACGGCGACGATGGCCAGCGCAACCGGGGCCATCCGGCCGCGCGGCCCGACGATGCGGGTGGGGTGAATCATGGCGTCCGTGCCTCGCGAGTTGTCGGCGGCGACCCGGCGGGCGAAAGTCGGCCGGGTCAGCCGTCGGAATCCTTCCGATCCATTCCGATCAGTTCCTGGGGGCGGGGGTCGTCCGGCCTGCGACCGACTTCTCGGTCGAGGCGGCCGGCTTCTCGGGCTTCGGGGCGGCGGCCTCCGGCCTGGCCGCCTTGGGCTTCGGCTGCGACAGGTAGACCATCTCCAGCAGCGGCGACGACCAGATCCCATGCCGATCATTGCCCGGGAAGAAGACCGCCTGGTCGAGCTTGAGGCTGGTCAGGCTGGTGAACCCGAGCACGCAGAGCGGGAACTGGTTGATGTTCTCCATGTCGGCCAGCACGACCGGCTCGGAGAGGACCAGGCCGGCGTGGCGGAACGCCTTCTCGGCCATCTCGACGCAGTACAGCTCGCGGTCGTCGACCGAGAGCTCGTAATCGAACGGGACCTGCTTCTGATAGACCGAATGCAGGTACTTCACGACCTTGGGGATGCGGTCGCGATAGGCGGGCTTGAGCCGCTTGACGCCGAAGGCGCCCGTGTTGTCGAGGACCCAGACCTTCAGGGGCTGGCGGCGGACGCTGGCCTTGGTCGTGTCGTAGACCACCGGCTCGCCGTCCTCGATGACGACGGTGCCGATGTGAGAGAACTGGCTGCCGCTGATGTTGGCGATGAAGCGGCTGAACGGGAAGAACCCGCCGAGGATCCGGGCGTCCCCCCGGCGGAACAGGAGGTCGCCATCCTTGAGGACCTTGCGACCCCACTCATCCCACTGCTTCATCAGGGGCGTCTCGGGGATCGGCGGGAGCTCGCCCGACTTCCGGGCCGCGGTGGCGGCCGGTCCCCAGGGATTGCCCTGCCAGCCGGGCGGGACGAGCAGGTCGGTCGGCTCCTTGCCGCCGGTCGCCCCCCCGCCGCCATTGAACGCCAAGACCAACCAGATCAAGACCCTCATGGGAGATCCTTGTACGGGTCGAGTGCGTCCCGGGAGGGGTCGATCGGGCGACCGGGGACGGACTGACAATGAGAGACGAGCCGGCGACGGGCCTCGCCGCGGGCGCGGCACACGTCTCGATCGTCGTCGGGGGAGAAACTCGGGAGGAGATTGCAATCATCGCGCCGGAACCGACCCGGGATTCGATGAATGGAATCCGTCCGGCCCGTCAACTCTCCCATCTTAACATCCTCGTCAATCGGTCGCCACCAACTTGTGACCGATTTGCCGAATTGACACAAGGCAAGGTCGGCGTATTTTCCGCAAAGCCCGATCGTCCCCCGGGCCCCGGCCGATGGCGGGCGGTCGGGACGGGTCGATTTTGCCAATTTTCCGGAATCCCTCCAGTTCGCGGGTCGACCGGCCGATCGAACTTTGATAGGTAGGAACCCGAGAAGTGAGACCAGGGGTCCGAAGGCCCGTCGTCGGCCCGCAAGGAAGCGGGCTGGGGCGAAGCGGATCGAGACCCGGGGGCATCGTGAGCCGTATGCGCACAGGAAGGCGCGTCTTCGATTTCGCCTGGGGGATCGCCCTCCTGGCGGGCCTGGCCGGGGCCGCGCAGCAGGCCGACCCGAGCCCGGCCCCGCCGGTCCGGATGAGCGTCGAGGTCGACTGGTCCGTCCCCGCGCTCCCGGCCCTGCCCTCGGGACTCCGGGCCCCGGTGCCGGTCCCGTCGGCGGAGCTTTCCTGCTCGGGCGGCCGGATCGTCGGCGTCCGGGGCGTCTCGGGGGTCTCCGTCCAGTCGAGGCCGGACGGGTCGTGGTCGGCCGGCCCGGCGCTCAAGGGCCGGGCGCGAATCCGGGTCGAGGGGCCGCTCGGGGCCGAGCTGATCGTCCGGGTCGCCGGGCAGACGTCCCGGGTGACGCTGGCCTCGCTGCTGGACGGCCCGCAGCGGGCCGCCCCGCAGTCGGGCGTCGAGATCGGGGCCGAGCGGCTGGCCTGGGACCCGATCCTGGTCGACCTCGTCGACGAGGGGTCCGACGGCACGATCGAGCCCGGGGCCGCGGTCCCCGTCTCGGTCGCCTTCAACGTCCTGACGCCCGAGCCGGCCGAGGTCAACCTCCACTGTCTGGCCGAGTTGCGGCCGATCCGCGGGGGCGAGCCGGTCTGGCGGCAGGAGTGGCGGGAGGTGATCGGCACCGACACCCTGGAACCGGCCAAGCATTCGCTGAACGTGATGGCCCGAGGCCCGGAAGGGACGTACATCCTGGAGGTGAAGACCTCCTGGGAGCCGCTGGGCGACCCGGCGGGGACCCGGCTCGGCCGGTGGGTCCGCCGCCGCCGGAACCCCTCGCAGACGACCTCGGCCTCCCGGAAGATGACGCTGGCCGTGGTCGCCCCGCAGTCGCCGATGCCCGCCTCGCCCCCGAAGGCCGAGGTCGGCGCCGGCGTGGAGGTCGACGCGATCGACCTGGCTCGGCCCTTCGCCCATCGGCCGTGGGCCTCGGGCCGGTCGCCGCTCGATGCACCGGGCCGGATGTCCTGGACGGTGCCCGAGGTGGCGCTGGTGGACCCCTCGCTCCGCGACCGGCTCCGGGGCTGGATCAGCCGGAACGGGGGCGAGCCGTCGACCCTGGCGCCGGCCGAGCCGGCCGGGCTGATGTGGTCGGCGGTCGGGCTCCGCGTGGCGCATCCCGAGCGGCCCCACCGGCTCACGCTGACCGTCTCGGGCGGCCATCCCTCGGCCCTCGGCGTGGCGATGGTGGCCGGCGACGGCCCGGGCGCCCGGGGACGGGTCGTGCTCGACGCCTGCGTTTCCGGGCCTCCGGTCGTCGAAGGCGGGCCGCCGGCCTCGTATTCCTGGCCGGTCTGGCCCGACGCCGAGGCCCCGGTCCTGGTCCTGGTCAACCGCAACCCCTCGGCGACGGTCCTGGTCGGCTCGATCGTCCTGACCGAGCTGGCCGACCTGCCGGCCGCCCCCGTCCCCCGGCCGGCCGAGCGGTCGCTGGGCCTGCACCTGGCCGGAGTCCGGTCGCTCGACCGATTCGGCGGGGGCTCCGAGCAGGGGCGGTTCGACCCGCTGGCGCAGGCCCGGAACCTGGCGACCTACCTGGCCCACTGCGGGGCCTCGAACGTGATCCTGCCCGATGGCCTGGCCGACCGGGCCCGCCGGAGGGCGCTGGAGGGCCAGGCCGACGAGGACCCGACCGGCCCCGACCGGCTCGACCTGCTGCTCCGCGTCCTGGCCCGGCGGGGCTACACCGCGTGGGTGGACGTCGCCTTCGACGGCCGGCTCCCCGGCCTTCCCGCCGCCGACTCCCCCGAGGCGACGGCCGAGGGGTTGGTCCGGGTCGACCGCCGGGGGACGGTCGACGGCCCGAGCTACCAGCCGATCCACCCCAAGGTCCGCGAGGCGATGGCCCGGAAGGTCGCCGAGACGATCGCGCCCCGGAAGTCCCGGGCGAACCTGGCGGGGGTCCTGGTCCGGCTCGGTCCGGGCTCGACCCTGCCGGGCGGCCCCGATTCGGGCCTGGACGACGCGACATTCGCCCGGTTCGTGGCCTCGGCGTTCGAGCCGGGGCCGGCGGCCCGGGTCCCCGGCCAGGGGTCGACCGACCCCGGCCGGTTCGAGGCCCGCGCCCGTTATGTGGAGGGGTCCGGCCGGCTCCCCTGGCTGGCCTGGCGGGCCCGCGAGGTCGCCTCGGTCTACGCCGGCCTGGCCCGGGCCGCCCGGTCCGCCGCGCCCGGCGCGATCCTGGCCGTCTCGACCCCCGGGCTCGAACCCGGCCCGGTCGGCGAGGAGGCCCGGCGGGTCGACCTCGCCGGGCTCGGGCCGAGCCAGGCCTGGCGGGGGGTCGGCCTGGACCTGGCCGAATGGCCGACCGGCGAGGGGGCCCCGATCGTCTTCCGGGGGGTCGGGCTGTCCATCGACGACCTCGCCCACGACCTCGCCACCAGCCCCGAGCTGGACGACGTGGTCGCCGCCAGGCCGAACCGGGGCGTCCTCGTGGGAGTCGGCTCGATCGAGCCCGAGCCGGCGACGGCGACGGCGGCGGCGGCGTCCCGCTTGTCCTCCCCCCGGCTCGCCGCCTGCCCGATGGCCGAAGGGTCGCCCGGCGACGAGCCGCTGGGCCACGCCCTGGCCACGCTCGACCCCCGAGGGATCGTGATCTCCAGCACCGGGGCCGCCGGCCAGGAGGATCGGCTCCGGCGCTTCTCCCGGGTCTTCGCCGCCCTGCCGGCGCCGCCGGTCGCCCCACCCGAGCCGAAATTGCCGTCGGGCGTCGTGGCCCGCGCGACCCGCTCGGGGCCCGAGACCTACCTCGCCCTGGCCAACGACACGCCCTACCCGATCCTCCTGGAGGCCATCCTCCAGGCCCCGCCCGCCGCGCCGGTCTTCGACCTGGCCCGGGGCTTCCCGCTCGACCCCGAGAAGGGGAACGGGACCATCCGGCTGGTCCTGGAGCTGGCCCCGTTCGGCGTGACGGCCACGAGGATCGGCTCGGCCGAGGTCGCGGTCGCCTCGGCCACGCCTTATCCGGGCACCGGGGTCCTCGACGGGATGAAGGCGCATTATGACGACCTCCACATCGCCCTGAAGCGGCTGGACCGGCTGGCCGGCGGCGACCCGGCCGTCGCGGTCAGGACCGGCCCGGCCAACGCGACCTTCGAGCCGAGCACCGTGCAGCTCGCCGCCGCGAAGCCTCCGGCCGGGGTCGCGGGGTGGGAGGTCGACCGCGACTCGGGCCTGGCGGAGCTGGACCGCGACCGGCCGCATTCCGGCCGGGGATGCCTGCGGCTCGACGCCCGGGGGGGCCCGGCGGCGGTGGTCAGCGAGCCGTTCCAGCCCGACGGCCGGTCGGCATTGACCCTCCGCGCCTGGCTCCGGGCCGACCGGCCCGACGCGAGGGTCCGGGTCCGGGTCGAAGGCCAGTCGGCGGGCCGGCTCTACGCCCGCCAGTTCGACGTGAACGTCCGGGGCGACTGGGCCGAGTTGATCGCCCGGGCCTCGCAACTCCCCGACGGCGGCCTCGAATCGGCGAGGCTCCGGTTCGAGCTGCTCGGGCCGGGCCGGCTCTGGGTCGACGACGTCTCGGTGGTCGGCGACGCCCTGAGCGAGTCGGAGCGGCTCAACGCCCGCCGCGACCTGACCGCCGCGCTCTCGGCCTACCGCGAGAAGAGGTACGCCGACTTCGCCCGCCTGGCCG
>JAJYDH010000696.1:0-1494 GCA_021777685.1 Planctomycetota bacterium
TCCCCGGCGACGCCAAGGGGTGACTCGCCGAGGCCAAGGTGAACTTCGACCAGCTCGCCGGGCTCAGGATGCGGGGCTCGATCGACCGGATCGACGTGACGGTCCACGGCCACCCGCTGACCGGCGACCCCGGCCAGCCCGAGGACGAGCGGGCGAGGTTCCGCGACACCGCCCGACGCATCCGCGACCGCTTCTTCCGCTGAACCGCCGGGGAGGCTCGCCGGGGACATGGGACGACTCGGAGAATCGACGATGACGATCATCCCGACGCGCCGACGGTGGCTGCCGGCGGGGCTCGCCGCGACGGTCGCCCTGGCCTCCGTCGGCTGCGGGACCACGCGGACGACCGGCACCGCCCGGACGGGGACCGAGCAGCTCCTGCTCACCACCGCCTGGGACAAGGCGCTGATGCGGGTCGACTTCCGCCCCCTGACCGGCGTGCCGGTCTTCCTCGATACGGCCAACGTCACGGCGGTCGACCAGGGCTGGGTCGTCTCCAGCCTCCGAGAGGCGATGCTCACCCAGGGCGTCCTGATCCGCGAGAAGCGCGAGCAGGCCCAGTTCATCGTCGAGGCGAGGGTCGGCGCGTACGGGACCGACGACGACAGCATGCTCGTGGGGATACCCCAGACCAGCGTCCCGCCGACGGTCACGGGCATCCCGACCGGCACGATCCCCAAGCTCCCGCTGATCGAGCGGAGCCGCCAGAGCGCCGTGGCCAAGCTCGCCCTGTTCGCCTACGACCGGGCCAGCGGCCAGCTCGTCTGGTCGTCGGGGACGGTCCTCGACCAGGCCGACACCAAGACCGTGACCGTCGGCGGCTTCGGACCGATCAAGTCGGGCTCGATCCAGGACGGGACCGACATCGCCGGCTTCAAGATCCCGATGACCGAGGGCGACGGCAACGCCCCCAACGCCTCGAAGGCCCGCAAGCCCAAGCCCTACGCCCCGCCCGACCTCCAGACCCCCTCGAACCTCTCGGACCTCGACTCGTTCAAGCCGTGAGATGATGACCGCCCGATCGACCTTTCCGGTCGGCCCGAGGCGCCCACTTCCTCCCCTCTCCCTCCGGGCTGACCGACCGACACTCTTTCGACCCGCGATTGGGAGCGCATTCTGACTCCCTCTCCCTCCGGGAGAGGGGAGAAAGAACGGGCCGTGGGACGGGCGAAAGTGTCGGTCGGTCAGCCCTCCGGGGAGGGGCCGGGCGTGGCATCGCCGACGGGCCCGGGTCAGAACGGGTTCACGCCCCGGGCCTTGTCCTGGTAGCGGTTCTGGAGCCGGTCGATCTGCCGCAACTGGTTGCTCTCGTTCTGCATCCTGAGGTTGTTGTCGAGCGACTGCGAGTTGTTCGCCGCCCCGGACGGCTTGCCGGCGGCCTGTGGCTCGGACTTCGCCGAGTCCGGCGACGGCGCCTTGGGCGCGGGCGGGGCTCCGACGCGGGTCGTGCCCCGGTAGAAGGCGTACTGGCCGGTCCCCTTGCGGGCGACGGCC
>JAJYDH010000696.1:1504-2789 GCA_021777685.1 Planctomycetota bacterium
CCTCGGCGACGTAGACGCCCCTCAGGTCGGTCTGGCCGGTGAAGAAGGTCGGGTTGTCGGTGCCGATCACCTTGACCTGCACCTTCGGCACCAGGTCCTTGGTCCTCGCGTCGCGGACGGTCACGCGGACCCGGCCCGACTCGGGCTCCTCGAGGACCTCCACCTCCAGCGGCGTGACCAGCACGATCCCCGAGGCGTACAGGTTCTCGCCCCGGGCCATGACCAGATAAGCACCCTCCTTGCTCAAGGGGAGGTCGAGCGCCTTGACCTTCTCGGCGAAGTCCTGGCCGTCGCCGAGCTTGACCGTGGCCTCGACCGTCGGCGTGATCCCCGCCAGGTCGATCCCGGCGATCGCGTCGAGGTTCCGCCGGGTCAGGTAGAGCCTCATCAGGTCGACCGGGTAGACCTTCACGTCGACCTCGGCGATGTTCCGATAATCCAGCTTCACCCCCGGCTTCTCGGCCGCCGGGACCTCGGCCGGCGCGACGCCGGAGGGCCTCACGAACGAGACCTCGGGCAGCTTCAGGTCCTTCCTCGTCAGCGCCTTGACCGCGCCCGAGGCGTCGGCGAAGCGGTCGGCGACCTGCTTGTAATACTCGACGGCCCTGGCCGGGTCCCGGCGGGCGTCGTAGATCTGGCCGAGGATGTAGAGGGCCTGCCACTTGTTCGGGCTGGGCTGGTCGAGGCCGTTGGCGTCCTTGTAGGTCGCCTTGGCGATCGCCTGGGCGACCTCGATGGCCCGGTCGTACTTGCCGAGCGAGAACTGGCCCAGGGCCTCGCTGAACTGGAAGCTGTCGAGGAACGTGCTCTTGGGGTAGAGCTTCGCGAACCTCGGGGCGAGCCGGACGACCGAGTCGAAGTCCTCCAGTTCGAGGTAGGCCCCGAGCAAGGCCAGGCTGGCCTCGTCGGCGAGCGGGTTCCTGGGCGATTGCGAGAGGACGACCTGGATCATCCGGATCGTCTGGAGCAAAAGTTCGGAGCGGGTGACGCCGGCCTCGGCCAGCTCGCGGCGGAGGGCCGGGTCGGAGGTGGCCTTCGCGGCGGCGCCGGCGAGGATCTGCGAGAGGCCGAAGAAGTCGCTCTCGATCGACGCCGTGTTGGGCGACTCGCGCCAGAGGTCGAGCAGGTACGCGGTCGCGTCCAGGGTCTTGCCGCGCTGGCGGAGGGCCTCGCCGACCTGGGCGTCTTCGAGGTAGCTGGCCTCGACGATCGCCCGGAAGACGAGGTAGGCCCGCTCAGATTCGCCGATGTCGCGATAGGCCCGGCCGACGACCTGGACCTCGTC
>JAJYDH010000124.1 GCA_021777685.1 Planctomycetota bacterium
AGCCTCGGGGCGGAGCGGCGGTCGAGGGCGGCGGCGAGCCGGGGGAACCACTGGCACGGGGTGGGTGTGGGATGAGAGGATGTCATCGGGGGCCGGCTCCGCTCGGGGTGTCGGGCAGTGTGGTAACCGCCATCGTCCCGACCGGGCCGGCCCCCGTCTACGCCGCGATCGCCAGGCGTCCAGGGGGCGTTGCTGTGTCACGGTATCCGGGTAAGAAGCTCTCGCCGCACTGGGTGTATGTCCCGTCCCCACGCGAGGTCCGCGGGCTGCTGGTCGAGCTGGCCGCCGATGTGCGACGAGTGGAATTCGACGGCACGGGCAGCGGTCCGAGCCGGTTCGGCCACCTCCTGCTCGGCTACCTGGAACACCGCGTGGTAGATGAGGCGTGGTGCTTTTACTTGCGGCTGTGGGGTCTGCACGAATCGATTGTGGGCGAACGGCGCGACGAGCTAAGCCGGGCGGCGATCCGCGCCGTCAGGCGGTCAATAGACGAGTGCCTAGCGACCCCGGCGACCAAAGTGACCAAGCCCACACAACTGCTCCTGTGGTCCCGCGCCGGATCGGACGAAGTCGCCTCGGAGTGCAGGGCCAAGCCGGTCGACCGATATTCGTTCTCGGCGGGAGCTTGGCGGACGATTTCGGGTCGCGACTGACCTGGCACCGCTCCGGCCACTGCCGGGAGCAACTTCTCCCCGGTCATTCCAAGGAACGAATTGTCGAAGCCTGACGGGAGTCTGAATTAATTAAATCGCGGAAAGTGCAGAAAGTACAGAACCTGAAAGAATAAGGTGAGAAATGCGGGCTAACTGGCCAGTTCCGGCCGTGAACGCCTACCGACGCACCCTACGCGTCACAGCCCCGCCAGGCGCGTGTCTGCATCCCCGAAATGATCCAGCTCGACCCCCATCTTTCCCATGATCGAGAGGTAGAGGCTGCACAGCCTGCGATTCTCGTCCCCCTTGTCGCGGTAGTCGAAGACCCGGCCGGTTTCGAGGGCTCCTCCCAGACCTCCCACCAGAAGCAAGGGCACCTTGGAATTGTCGTGCCGGCTCCCGGACCACATGTTCGAGAGGAACATCAGGCACGAGCTGTCCAGGACCGTGCCCTCGCCCTCCTTCATCGCTTCGAGGCGGTTGGCGAGGTAGGCGAGCTGGCTGACGTAGTAGTGGGCGACCCTCTGGTAGGCTTCGGACCTGTCGTCGTGCGAGGCCGGGTGGTGGGCGGAACGGACGTCGAGGAACGGGTAGAAGAGGCCCGAGAGGTCGCGGCAGAGCAGGAGGGTGGCGACCCTCGTCTTGTCGGCCTGGAAGGCCAGGGCGATGATGTCGCACATCAGCCGCATGTGCTCGCGGATGTCCTCGGGCAGGCCGTTGTCTGGCCGGGGCATGGCCAGGGTCGGTTGGCCCTTGTCCCTGGCCCGATCGTCGGCCTTGTCCTTCATCGCCCGGGCCCGCCGGACCCCGCGTTCGACCTCCCGGACGCTGGTCAGATATTCGTCGAGCTTCGCCCGGTCGGCGCGGCCGAGCTGCTTCTCGACCTCGGCGGCGTGCTCCTTGACCCGGTCGAGGATGCTCTGGGTCCGCCGGCTCCCCTGGTTGTCGAAGAGGCTGTCGAACGCCAGCGAGGGATAGACCTCCATCGGCACCGGCGAGGCGGCGTCCCTCCATGAAATCTGCGAGCTGTACGCCATCGAGAAGTTGGATTCGTGGTAGCCGGTGATCGGCTGCTCGCAGCCGAGGACGAGGCTGGCCTGCGGCGTGTCCTCGCCCAACCGGGCGGCGAGGACCTGGTCCATGCTCACACCGCCCTTGAGCACGGCCCCCTTCTGGAGCGGGGCGCCGGAGAGCATGTTGCCGGTCATCCCGGGGTGGATGCCGACGCCGGTCGCCTGCTTGTTGAACAGGCCGTTGACGACGTTCATCTTGGCCCGGAGCGGCGCCAGCGGCTGGAGGCTCGTGCCCAGCTCCATCGCCGAGCCCGAACCCTTCGCCCACCAGTGGTCCGGGCTGATCCCGTTGCCCATGAACAGGGCCGCGAACCGCTTGGGAGGGGCCGCCGGCGCCGCCCCCTCGCCGCCCAGCGCCGGCAGGGATTCGAGCCACGGCAGGGCCATCGCGACGCCGGCGCCTCGGAGGACGGTCCGGCGAGTCGGCCTGGAAATCGGGTTGCTCATGGTTCGGCCCCTGGATTTCTTGAATGTAGGGTGGGCACCGCCCACCACGGCTATCAGAGAGGCCAGCGGGCAATGCCCATCCTACAAGAAATTGCTTATGCTACCCGCTGACTGCTCCCCGCTACTGCTCGCGGGGGTCGTCCCGGCCGCGCTTGGTGAGGAACTGGGGGCTGGTGACGATCGTCTCGACCAGGCCGCCGAAGCGGTGGCCGTCGCTGGCGAGCCGGGCTCTCATCGCCTGGATGGTCAGGTCGTCGGACAGCAGCAGGGTCCGGCCGAGGGCGTAGGCGAGGAGCTTCCGGCAGAAGTTGTCGACGAAGTCGCTTTGGCGGCGTTCGGCCAGGTAGCGGCGGAGGCCGTCGAGCCCTTCGCCCTCTCGACCGTCTGGGAAGGTCGCCTTCGTCTCGACGGGCCGGCCGCCGAGGTCGCGGTCGCGACGCTCGCCGATCGGGCCGTATCCCTCGAACGCCAGGCCGATCGAGTCGAACCGGCGATGGCACCCGGCGCAGCTTTCATTCGAGCGGTGCCGGGCCAGGAGCTGCGGGAGGGTGAGGTCGCCGGAACTGGCCTCGTCCTTGGGCAGTTCGGGGACGTCCGGCGGGGGCGGGGGGATCTGCTCGCCGAGGAGCCGGCGGACGACCCAGTAGCCGCGCTTGACCGGGCTGGTCCGCAGGCCCGGGGAGTTCGCCGTCAGGAAGGCCGACATCGGCAGGACGCCCCCCCGGCCGTAGCGATGAGCCCCGTCGACCCGGACCCACTCGTCGGGGCCGACGGTGGGGACGGGCATCCCGTAGTGCCGGGCCAGGGCCGGGTTGACGAAGGTGTGGTCGGCTTCGACGAATTCGAGGATCGACCGGTCGTTGGCGGCGACGTCGATGAAGAATCGGAGCGGCTCCTCGGCCATCGCCCGGCGGAGGTCGTTGGTGAAGCTGGAGAAACGCCCGCGGTCGACGCCGTTGTGCTCGTCGAACCGGCGGAAGTCGAGCCAGTTGCCGGCGAACTCTGTGGCCAGGCCGCGGGCCCTGGGGTCGCGGAGCATCCGCCGGGCCTGCTCGACGATGACCTTCGGCTCGTGGAGGTCGCCCGCGTCGGCGCGCGAGAGCAATTCCTCGTCGGGCATGCTCGACCAGAGGAAGTAGCTCAGCCGGCCGGCGAGCGCGTGGTCCGACAGCGGGCTCGGCCGCTCACCGGGCCCGGGAGGGTCGTACCGGAAGAGGAACTGGGGCGACATCAGCAGCCCGGCGACCAGGTCGCGGATCGCGTCCTCGTGGCCCAGTTCGTCCTTCTGGCGGAGGTCGCGGTACGAGGCCAGCAGTTGGTCGCGCTCGGCCGGGGCCAGGGGGCGGCGATAGGCCCTCGCGGCGAGCCTGAGCAGGGCTTCGAGGTGGCGGGGCTCGGCGTCGCGGCGGTCCTGCTCGACCCGGTGAATCCTCGCGGACATCTCGGCGAAATAGGTCTCGATCGCCCTGAGGGCCTCGTCCTCGGCCCCTTTCTGACGGGCCCTGGCCAGGATGGCGTCGCGGAGCCGGGCCATCTTGGCCTCGGAGGTCGCGTCCTTGTCCTCGGACCGGGCGAAGTCGAAGTCGGGCCCGCCGATGGGCTGGGGGGGCTCGGCCCGCTCGAAGAAGATGAAGTCCTTGTACTGCCGGATGGGCACCAGGGTCACGAAGTCCAGCTCCCGCCAGAGCCCGTCCAGCTCCTGCCGGTCGGACTCGTCGAGGACCAGCTCGGACAGCGGGGCGTCGTCGCGAAAATACCCCTGCATCAGGTGGAAGCCGGCCGTCAACAGCCGGCCGCTCTTGCCCGCCTTGGGGTCGAAGTAGGGGGCGCGGTCGGAGACGAAGAAGGTGTCGGGGAAGACCCGGCAGAACTCCTCGAGGTCGGGCGATCGGTCGACTCCGGCGAGCTTCATCCGCCGCTCGGCCCTCTGGCGGTTCTGCCAGAGCACGAACGGCTGGCTGCCGGCCGAGATCCCGGGGGCCTTCAGCCTCCGGACGCTGGGCTCGAACCCTTTCCGGAGGCGGACGACGAGGTCGCTCATCCTCTGGGAGCCGGCGCGGGCCTCGTCGATCGCCTTGGGGTCGGCCGGGAGTTTCCGCCAGAGGGCCTGGACCTCGCCAAGCGGGCCGGATTCGGGCCAGTCGTGTTCCAGGGTCGCGCGGATCGTCTCCAGGTAGCGGGTGCTCAGGCGGCCTTCGCGGGCGAAGTCGGCCAGGGTCGCGCCCGGCCTGCCGAGGGCCTCGCGGGCCCGGAATTTCCAGGCGGCGAGGAAATAGTCGGCGTAGTCGATCTGATGGCGTTCGTAGAAGTCGACGATCCGGCGGACGCAATACTTGTCGCGGTCGGTGTCGGTGACGGCCGGATCGGGGGCGAATTCGAGGCCGTCCTGCCGCAAGACGAGGTGTTCGGCGACCTCCCTCGACGCCGCCAGGTACTTCTTGACCAGCGCCGGGGACATCGTCAGCGACTCGCCCGAGTTGTCGAAGCCGGCCTCATTCGCCGGGTCGACGGGGAACTCGCGGGCGGGGCGGATGTCGACGCCCGTCAGGTCGCGGACGGTGTGGTCGTACTCGGCGTGGCTGAGCCGCCGGGCCAGGACGGGGCCGGGGTCGCCGGCGTTCTTGCGAGCCTCGTGCCCGCGCAAGTCGCCGATCCATTCGATCACGGCCCGGCGCTCGGCAGAGGTCGGCTGATGCCTGGCCTTCTCGGGCGGCATCTCCTCCGCCTCCAGCCGCTCCAGGACGATCTCCCAGGTCTTCAGGCCCTTCACGACCGAGTCGGCCGAGGCGTAGCCGGCAAGGTCGAGCTTCCCCTCTTGCTTCTTCGGGCCGTGGCAGGCCAGGCAGTTGTCCTTCAAGAACGGCCCGACCACCTCCTCGAACCGGCGGTCGAGAGTCGGCCCGTCGGCCGCGCCCGCCGGGAGGGCCAGCGTCGCGGCGAGCAGGGCGATTCCAGAGATCATGCGACGCGGGCGCATCAATGGGGCTTTCCTGTCGAGGGTTATCGAGGGTCCATTCGTGCGGCGTCGGCTCGGGGCAGGTAGGTGGGAGATCCGGGGAGGAATCACGCTCGGGCGAGAAGAGCGGCAATTCGCATCTTATCGAGCAAGTGTTCAACAAGACAAGAAGTCGCCCCAGGGCCAACGTCGCCGCGAGCGTGGTGCCGATTTCCGGCCGGGAACTTATCGCGCCCCGGCCCCTCGACTCATCTCGCTCCTCCCGCCCAGAAAGACGGCGGCCAGGACCAGCAAGGCCGCCCCGGCGAGGTAGACCAGCCCGCACGAGGCGATGGCCTCGCTCATGTTCTCGACCTCGGTCGGATGCCGGCCGTGGGTGGCGGCCCAGCCGACGAAGACCGGCCCGAGGGCGCCTCCGCCCCAGCCGACGGTGTTCATCAGGCCCGCGGCCGTCGCGCGGGCCCGGGGCTCGACGACGTCGTAGAGCGAGGCGAAGATGTTCGAGTCGTACAGCCCCTTGCAGAACCCGAAGAGGACCATCGCCCGGATCAACGAGCCCACGTCGCCCGCCGTGCCCACGAGGAAGACGCATCCGGCCCCCGCGAGCAGGCCCGACGCCTGGACGATGATCCGCCCTCCCGCCCACCGGCGACCCAGCCGATCCGCCAGGACCCCGCCCAGCGGCGATCCCACGGCGCTCGCGAGCTGGATGAACACGCTGCCGGAGAGCCCCGCCGCCGCCAGCCTGAAGCCGAACTTCTCGACCAGGAACGTCGGCGTCCAGGTCAGGAAGATCGTCGCCACGAAATTCGCCGCCAGGAACGCCCCCATCAGCAACAGGGCGGTCGGCGACCGGATCAAGGCCGAGCCGACCTCCCGCCACGACATCGGCGGCTCCGCCGGGCCACGACCTTCCGACTCCCCTCGGGCCGGCTCCCGCAGGAAGGCGAACAGCACCAGTGCCAGGACCATCCCCGCGCCCCCGAAGGCGTAGAACCCGAGCCTCCAGCCGTAATGCTCGGCGATCCACGCCCCCAGCCAGCTCCCTGCGATCGTGCCCGCGTAGACGCTCGACTGGTGGAACGCCAGCGCCCTCGACCGCGTCGCCCGGCCGTGGTAGTCGCTCATCAAGGACATCGACGCCGGGAAGTAGAACGTCTCGCCGAACCCCTCCAGCGCCCGGACCGCGACGAACTGCCAGAGCCGGCCGCACCGGCCGGTCAGCATCGTCACGCCGCTCCAGAACAGGCACCCGCCGAGGATCAAATCCTTCCGCCGGACCCGATCCCCGACATACCCCGCGAACGGCCCGCCCAGCGCGTAGACCCACATGAACGCCGAGCCGATCAGGCCGAGCTGGACCTTGTCGAAGCCGAACTCCCGCTTCAACTCGGGGAAGACCGAGGAGATCGCCTGGCGGTCCGCGTAGTTGAACAGGCAGACGAACCAGAGCATGAAGACCACCCACCATCGGTAGGAAGTCGACCGGCTCGGGTCCGTCGAGGTCGGGGGCATGGGTGCTGGCTCTCGCGGCCGAGGAGGAGAAGGCTTGCTATCAAAACAGGTCGGACGGCCGAACGACAGTCGCCTCCTTGGACTTCGCCACGTTGGGCGATTACCATGACGACGCCGCCCCTCTCCGGCGTGAACCTCCCCGCACGCTCACCCGAGGCCCGACCGATGAAGATGGTCCGTCCGCTCGCCGCGATCCTGCTCGGATGCCTCGCCGCCCCGGCGCCCGGGCAGGCGCCGAGCTTTTCCAGGAGCGAGAGGCTCGGGCCGGATTCGGAGATCCACAAGGATGTCCCGAGGGGCAAGATCGAAGGGCCGTTCGAGTTCAAGAGCCATGTGCTGGCGAACACCGTCCGCAAGTACTGGGTCTACGTCCCGGAGCAGTACAAGGCCGACAAGCCGGCCTGCGTGCTGGTCTTCCAGGACGGCGCCCGTGCGATCAACCCCAGGGGCGTGCTCCGGGTGCCGATCGTCATGGACAACCTGATCCACAAGAAGGAGATGCCGGTCACGATCGGGATCTTCATCACCCCCGGCCAGCGCGGCGAGACCTTCCCCGACTCGATCGGCACCGGGAACCCGAACAACCGGAGCGTCGAGTACGACTCGCTCGGCGACGCCTACGCCCGGTTCCTCTGCGATGAGCTGCTCCCCGAGGTCGGCAAGACCTACAACCTGACGAAGGACCCCGAAGGTCGGGCCATCGGCGGGGCCAGCAGCGGGGCGATCTGCGCCTTCACCGTCGCCTGGGAGCGGCCCGACCAGTTTCGCAAGGTCATCAGCCTGATCGGCAGCTTCACCGACCTCCGAGGAGGCCACGTCTACCCCGACCTCGTCCGCAAGGCCGAGAAGAAGCCGATCCGCGTCTTCATCCAGGACGGCACCAAGGACAACCGGAACGCCCAGAGGCCCACCCGAGACTGGCACCTCCAGAACCAGGCGATGGTCGCCGCCCTCACCGAGAAGGGGTACGACATGGCCCACGTCTTCGGCGACGGCACCCACTCCGACAACCACGGCGGCGCGATCCTGCCCGACATCCTGCGGTGGATCTGGCGGGATTACCCGAAATGATCGGCGGTTTCGGGCGATCAAGTCAAAATCTTCCTCCCTCTCCCTCCGGTGACTTTGGAGTTCTATTCGGGCCGTTGAGAAAGCCAATGGATGTCCGGGTTGATTGGGAAGATCTGACATCTCAAATCCGAGATCTCAGATCATCAAAACGCCCCAAATATCCACAAACCGTCTCAACGACATGAATAGAACTCCAAGGCCCCTCTGGGAGAGGGGCCGGGTGTGAGGGGCGTCGCCCGACCCGAATCGGCTCGATGAGGGTCGATCGAAGTCAATGGCGATGCCATGACCCTCATCCCGGCCCTCTCCCGGAGGGAGAGGGAGGAAGAACTCAGAACCGTTGAAGGCTTGAGCTATATGAACGACTCTCCCCTCATGCTGGGCCTCGACGTCGGGACCCAGGGCCTCCGCGCCGTCCTGGTCGACCTGCAAGGCCGGACGGTCGCCTTCGGCGTCGAGCCGATCGCGACGACATATCCCCGCCCCGGCTGGGCCGAGCAGGAGCCTCGGCGCTGGTGGGAGGCGGCGACTTCGGCGGTCCGCGCGGCCCTGGCCAGGGGGAACGTCCGACCTTCCCGCGTGGCCGGGATCGGCCTGAGCTGCACGGGCTGCACGGTGGTCGCGTGCGACCTCGACGGCACGCCGCTCCGACCGGCGCTCTTGTGGATGGACCAGCGGGCCGCGCGGGAGGCCGCCGAACTCTCCTCGACCGGCGACCCGAACCTGCGCTATGTCTCCGACCGGCTCTCGCCCGAGTGGATGCTTCCCAAGGCGCTCTGGCTCAGACGACACGAGCCGGAGACCTACGCCCGCGCCGGCCGGATCGTTGAATGCACGAACTGGTTCATGAGGCGGCTGACCGGCGAGTGGACGCTCTCGCTGAACCACGCCGCCGTGAAGTGGAACTACGCCCGGCCCGAAGGGGGCTGGCCGCTCAAGATGATGGCGGCGACCGGGCTCGACGACCTCCTGGCCAAGTGGCCCGAGCGGATCGAGCCGCTGGGGCAAGGGGGCGCGACCCTCTCGCCCGAGGCCGCGAGCGACCTCGGCCTGGAGGCCGGCACGCCGGTCGCGCAAGGGGGGATCGACGCGTATCTCGGGATGCTCGGCATGGGGGCGACCGGCCCGGGGGATGTCTCGATCACGGTCGGGTCGAGCACCTGCCACCTGGCCCAGTCGAAGGCCGGGGTCTTCGGCTCGGGCGCGGCCGGCTGCTACCCCGACGCCACCGTCGAGGGGCTGTACACCCTCGAAGCCGGCCAGACCGCGACCGGCTCGATCCTCGACTGGTATCGCCGCCACTTCGCCGGCCGAGAGCAGGCCGAGGCCGACTCCCGGGGGGTCTCGGTCTTCGAAATCCTCGACGCGCAGGCCGCCGCCGTCCCGCCCGGCGCCGAGGGCCTGGTCGTCCGCGACGACTGGCAGGGGAACCGCTCGCCGTACAAGAACCCCGACGCCCGGGGCGCGATCGTCGGCCTGACCCTGGCCCACGGGCCTGGCCACGTCGTCCGCGCCCTCTACGAGGCGACCGCCTGCGGGACCCGGCACATCCTCGAAGACGCCGCCGCCCACGGCCTCGACATTCGCCGGATCTTCCTCGGGGGCGGAGGGGCCCGCTCCCCGCTCTGGCTCCAGGTCCACGCCGACATCCTCCAGAGCCCAATTCACCTGGCCCGGGACCCCGAGACCTGCGCCCTCGGCGCCGCCCTGGCCGCCGCCGTCGGCGCCGGCCTCTTCCCCGACTTCGCCGCCGCCGCCCGGTCGATGGTCGCCATCGACCGCGTGGTCGAGCCCGACCCTTCGAAGAAATCGCTCTATGACGACCTATCCGATAGATACGTCGGGCTCTATCGCGCCCTGAACCCGGAGATCTTGTAGGGTGGGTGAGCGGGAGCGAAACCCACCCTACAAGAGCCGCTTTGCAGACCTCGCCGGCCCGTTGTCCCTCGCCCCGATTCCTGAGACGATGATCTGGCCGGTCGGATGAGTCTCAAACACCCGCGAGGCGGAAGACGATGACCCGGACCCTCCTTCTCGCCGGCCTCGTCGCCACCTCGGCCGGGACGGCCCGGGCGGCGGACGGCGTCGACTTCAACCGCGAGGTCCGGCCGATCCTGGCCGACCACTGCTTCACCTGCCACGGGCTCGACGAAGGGGCCCGCAAGGCGGGACTTCGGCTTGACGTCCGGGCCGAGGCGGTGAAACCCTTGAAGTCGGGCGAGGCGGCGATCGTCCCCGGCGATCTCGACGACAGCGAGCTGATCGGCCGGATCTTCGCCGACGAGCCCGACCGCGTCATGCCCCCGCCGAAGGCGAAGAAGCCGCTCTCGGCCGCGCAGAAGGAGACGCTGAAACGATGGGTCGCGCAAGGGGCCCCCTATCGAGGACACTGGGCGTTCGATGGTCCGACCCGGCCCGAGGTCCCGAGGGTGAAAAACCCGGCGTGGGCCCGCAACCCGATCGACGCCTTCGTCCTCGCCCGACTCGAATCCGAAGGGCTGGAGCCCTCGCCCGAGGCCGATGGCCGACCCTCCTCCGCCGCGCCAGCCTCGACCTCACCGGCCTGCCTCCCACACCCGCTGAGGTCGAAGCCTTCCTCTCCGATCCCGCGCCCGACGCCTATGAAAAGGCGGTCGACCGTCTCCTCGCCTCCGTGCGGTACGGCGAGCAGATGGCGATGCCCTGGCTCGACTTCGCCCGCTATGCCGACAGCAACGGATACCAGTCCGACAGCAGCCGCGACATGTCCCCCTGGCGCGACTGGGTCATCCGGGCGTTCAACCGGAACCTCCCCTTCGACCGGTTCACCGTCGAGCAGATCGCCGGCGATCTCCTGCCCGATCCCTCGCCCGACCAGCTCGTCGCCACCGGCTTCAACCGCAACCATCGCCTGACCAGCGAAGGGGGGTCGATCCAGGAAGAATGGCGGGTCGAGACCGTCATCGACCGTGTCGAGACCACCGGCCTGACCTGGCTCGGCCTGACCCTCGGCTGCGCCCGGTGCCACGACCACAAGTACGACCCGATCACGCAGAAGGAGTTCTACCGGTTCTTCGCCTTCTTCAACAACGTGCCCGAGAGCGGCATGGTCGGCACCGAGGCGAAGAACACCGAACCGGTCGTCACCGTCCCCACTCCCGCCCAGGAGGCCGAGCTGGCGAGACTGGAAGCCGTCGCCGCCGACGCCTCGCGGAGGGTCACGGAAGTGGAAAGAGACCTGCCCGGGCTCATCGAGGCATGGGAGCCCGAATTCCGCAAGCAGGCCGAAGGGACCACGCCGGCCTGGACGCTCCTCGAACCGTCGTCCGTCGTCTCCGCGGGCGGGGCGACCTTCACCCGGCAGGATGATGCCTCCTGGCTCGCGGGCGGCGCCAACCCATCCAATGACATCTACACGATCAAGGCCCCGATCCCGCCCGGGACGTTCTCGGGACTGATGCTCGAGACCCTCCCCGACCCGAGCCTCCCCAACCAGAGCCTCGGCCGCTACCCCAACGGCAACTTCGTGCTCACCGCCGTCGAGGTCGAGGCCCCCGGCCTGGAGGGATCCAAGAAAGCTCGCTTCGGATCGGCCGAGGCCGATTACTCCCAGCGCAACTACGAGGCAAAGCTCCTGGTAGACGCCAACCCCAACAACGGCTGGGCGATCGACGGCAACGACCCGACCAAACGCCTGACCCGCCACCTGGTTCTGGTCGCCGACGAGCCCATCGCCGTCCCCGAGGGGGCGACCCTCACGATCCGCCTCAAGCACGAGGCGATCGACCGCCACAACATCGGCCGGTTCCGGCTCTCCACCACCTCCCGCCCGAGGGAGATGGTCAAGCTCGACGGCTCGAACGGCTCGCCCGCGATCCTGGCGATCCTCGTCGTCCCCGGGGACAAGCGAACTCAATCCCAGCGCGACGAGCTGGTCCGGTACTTCCGCACCGAGGTCGACTCCCCCGTCCGCCGGGCCGACCGGGCGCTCGCCTCCGCGAAGCAGGCCGCGCAGACCCTCCGCGAGTCGTTCCCGACCACGATGGTCATGCGAGAGCTTCCCGACCCTCGCCCGGCGTATCTCCTGATCCGGGGCCAGTACGACCGCCGGGGCGAACCCGTCAAGGCCGGCCTGCCCGCCGTGCTTCCGCCCTTGCCCGCCGGCCTGCCGATGAACCGGCTCGGCCTGGCCCGGTGGATCGTCGACCCGGCCAACCCGCTGACCGCCCGCGTCTGGGTCAACCGGGCCTGGGAGAAGTCCTTCGGGACGGGGCTGGTCAAGACGACCGAGAACCTCGGCACCCAGTCCGAATTCCCCAGCCATCCCGAGTTGCTCGACTGGCTGGCCACCGAGTTCGTCAGGCTCGGCTGGGACATGAAGGCGATGCGGAAGCTGATCGTCACCGGCGCGACCTATCGCCAGTCCTCCCGATCCACCCCGACCCTGATCGAGCGCGACCCCGAGAACCGCCTGATGGCCCGAGGCCCGCGCTTCCGCCTCTCCGGCGAGGCCGTCCGGGACCAGGCCCTCGCCATCAGCGGCCTGCTCGTCGAGAAGGTCGGCGGCCCCTCCGTCCGCCCCTACATGCTCGAAGGGGTCTGGGACGAGACGACCAAGTACGGCAACCTCCGAAACTACAAGCCCGACCGGGGCGAAGGGCTCTACCGCCGGACCCTCTACACGATCTGGAAACGCACCGCCGCACCGCCGACCCTCCTCCTGTTCGACGCCCCCAACCGAGAGACCTGCACCATCAAGCGGTCCCGGACCAACACGCCCTTGCAGGCGCTCGCATTATTGAACGAGGTGACCTACGTCGAGGCCGCGCGAAAGCTCGCCGAGCGGATGATGCTCGAAGGAGGCCCGACCCCCGGAGGCCGGATCGACCTCGGCTTCCGCCTGGCGACCTGCCGGCCGATCAGGGACGAAGAACGAAAAGTCCTCCTGGATGGTCTGGCTTTCGACCTCGAACGATATCGTCGCGACCCCGATTCCGCCCGAAAGCTGATCGCTAGCGGCCAGGCCAAGGCCAACCCCCGGCTATCGGTTGAGGAGCTGGCGGCTTATGCCTTGACGGCGAATATCCTGCTCAATCTGGACGAGGTGGTCACGAGTGAATGAGCATCTGATCCCGTGGGGTGGTGCCGAGCCTCGGGCGAGGCCCACCATCCGAATTCGTGGTGGGGCTCGCCCGAGGCTCGACCCACCCTACGCAGACATCTCAAATTCAGACCCAACAACGATCCGCCAGAATTCCAACCCAACGCCCGACAACAAAAATTCCAACCCAACACGCCCGACATCCCCGACAATTGAAAGCCAACCGGCACCCTCTTGAAGGCCCGCGGCGGGCCGACAAACCTGTCCCATCCCGCTTACTATCGCGGAATGAGGCCCACCCTGAACCGGGTTTTTCGGCCCTGCGGTCGAGAATCCGAACGCCGAGCGACCCGATCGTGTCGAGGGAGCATCGTCCCCACTCGCCAGGACCCCAGACATGGACCACCCCACGACCGTGCTCTACCGGCCCGTCGGGCAGAAGGAACTCGACCTGATCCGCGAGAGCGGCTTCGCGGCCTTCCCCCCTCGTCTGTTCTGGCAGCCGATCTTCTACCCGGTGCTCAACGAGGAGTACGCCGTCGGGATCGCCCGCGACTGGAACACCAAGGACGAGGCGT
The DNA here is from genome assembly GCA_021777685.1 of Planctomycetota bacterium. Classification (GTDB taxonomy): domain Bacteria; phylum Planctomycetota; class Planctomycetia; order Isosphaerales; family Isosphaeraceae; genus Tundrisphaera. Next base: position 13,374 of record JAJYDH010000124.1, read on the forward strand.
CC
>JAJYDH010000697.1 GCA_021777685.1 Planctomycetota bacterium
TCCGATCTTCGACGACGTCTCGGTGGTCGGCGACGCCCTGAGCGAGTCGGAGCGGCTCAACGCCCGCCGCGACCTGACCGCCGCGCTCTCGGCCTACCGCGAGAAGAGGTACGCCGACTTCGCCCGCCTGGCCGGCTCGCACTGGTCGAGGCACGTCGCCTCGGGCCCGGCCGCCGCCGTGGCCGGCGACCGCTCGCCGGTGATCCGGACCGGCGACGCTAACGCCCTTCCGCCCGGCCGTCGCCTGCGGTAAGATCGTGCCGGATCGAGCGGGACGGGAATGGCGGCCCGATCGGGGATCTCCGATCTCGGATTATTGAATTCCAATAATCTGAGATCAGAAATCTCAGATTTGAGATCCGAGGGTCTCCGCCCCGGGCGCCGCATCGAGGACGACCAGGCCATCGGGGCCCTTCACGGAGGGGGAATCGGGTGTTTGTCGCTTGCAACACGCTCTGCTTCTCCAGGGAGCCGATGGAGTCGGCCATCCGGCACATCGCCGACCTGGAATTCCGCAAGATCGACCTGGCGATCTTCGAGGGGGAGGGGCATCTCCGCCCGTCCGAGGTCGCCGAGGGCATCGACGCCGCCCTCGGCCGGCTCCGGGCCGCGCCGAGCATGACGCCCTCGGCCTACAACCTCGACTTCGGAGACGCCGAGGGGGCGACCTACCGGCGCCGGTTCGAGGCGATCTGCCGGCTGGCCAAGGTGCAGACCGTCGCGGTGATCACCATCCCCGCCTCGCCGGCCGGCACGCCGTTCGAGGACGAGGTCAAGCGGCTGGGCTCGCTGGCGTCCTACGCCTCGCGCGAGGGGCTGGTCCTGGCCCTGATGACCGACTCGAAGACCATGACCTGCGACCCCTCCGTGGCCGCCTCGCTCTGCAAGGCAGTGCCGGGCTTGAGCCTGACGCTCGACCCCAGCCACTACCTCCAGGGGCCCTACGCCGGGGTCAACTACGACGAGGTCTTCCCCTTCGTCCAGAACGTCCTGCTCCGCGACAGCGGCCGGCAGCCCGGCGAGTTCCAGGTCCGCGTCGGCCAGGGCGAGATCGAGTACGGCCGGATCGTCAACCTGCTCGAGCGCAACGGCTACGACCGGGCCCTGACCGTCTCGATCCTCGACTCGCTCGACAGCCCCTTCGATGTCGAGGTCGAGGTCCGCAAGCTCAAGCTCCTGCTGGAGAGCCTGATCTGAGGGCGGGGCACGCCCCCTGCCCTCCCGGCGCGGTCATTTCAAGGCGTTGGCGGCGGGGGCGTTCGTGTCGTGAGGTCGGGCGGGGGCGAAGACCAGGCCCCAGATGATCACCGCCCCGATCACGACCGCCAGGAACGGCAAGCCCCACTTGTCGAAGATCCGTTGCACGAGAGACCAGGGCCTTTCGCGGCATCGCCGCGCACGGGCGAGAGGGACGGCATCGCGACGCGATGCGCGTCCGTCGAGTGTACCAGCCGCCGGCCTTTCGGGATCAAAAATTCCTTAAATTTAAAAATTTTCGATCCGATGAGCAGGTACAATCGCCCTCGCCCCGTGCCCTCGCGACCCCACGCCGGCGACATCATCCCCTCCTGTTGATGCCGACCTTCTTGGTCTGCACCTCCACCCGGCCGGGGGCGAGGAAGATCCCCCAGAGGATGATCGCGCCGATGATCACCAGGATGGTCTGCAGACCATACTTGTCCCAGAACCGTTGCATGGGGGACCCGGGCCTTCCGCGGCGACGAGGCCGCAATCCGTCGTGAGGTCGAGGGCCCCGCGGCGCGGGGCCCATCATCGAGAGTTTAGCAGACTCCGACGTCGGGGATAAACGGCCCCCTGGGCCCGACCGGCCGGGCCCGATCGGGAACCGCCCCGTCGAGAAACGCCCCGATCCGGCCCATCAGCGCGTCGCCGCCGATGCCGACGACGTTGGCGTGGGCGGCGCCGGGGACCTCGACCACCTCGGCGGGCCGTGGGAACGCGGCGGCGAGGTCGCGGGCGTCGGCGACCGGGGCGATCGGGTCTTCCATCCCGTGGACGATCAGGACGGGCACGCGGACGAGAGGGGCGAGGTCAACCGGCCTCGGGCGGTCGAGCGAGATCCCCGCCAGCGACCGCGCCCGGAGCAGGACCAGCGGGGCCAGGAGCCTTGGGGCCGGGACCTTCAGCCGTCCGAGGACCTTCGCGACCGACGACGCGAGGTCATGATAGGGGGCTTCGAGCACGAGGGCGGCAATCCGGGGGTCGGCCGCGGCGGCCTTGAGCGCCGTCGAGGCCCCCATCGACCGGCCCCACGCGGCGAAGGCCGGCCCCGGCCCGGCCATCGGCCCCAGGGTGTCGATCCAGGCCCGCAGGTCGTCCGACTCCCGCCCTCCGAACGACCCTCGGGCCCCGCCGCTCTCGCCGGCGGCCCTCGAATCGAGCACCGCCACGTTCCACCCCAGGCGGAGCAACGGCGGGACCCGTCCCAGGAGCGCCGAGCCATCCTCGGCCAGGCCGTGGAGCAAAAGGACGGTCCGGCCTCGCGAGCCTCCGGACGGGAACCACGACCCGGCCAGGACGACCCCGTCGGCCGCCGTCGCCCGAATCGGCACGCCAGTCGGCCCCTCGCGCGACCTCGCGGGCAGCTTCCGCCCCGGCATCACGAGCGACCACGCCCCCCACTCGATCACCGTCACGACCAGGCAAAATCCCGCCCCGAGCAGCAGCCCGAGGAGAGTCGCCAGGGCCTTCGGGCCGGCCGGGACGAGGGACGCAGCCTTGGTCGATCGGCCCGACACGGCCGGCT
>JAJYDH010000698.1 GCA_021777685.1 Planctomycetota bacterium
CGGCGCCCGGCGCCCGGCGTCGTGGTCGTGGTGGTGGGTCGACCCGTCGGCATGGACGTGGCCCTCGGCCATCAGGGCCGGCTCGAACGCGCGATGCATGGCCTGGCCATCCCGAGGCGACTCATCCCGATCCGTTCATTCGGGAATTGTCCCCCAAGGGGGTCCGACCCAGGCGCCCGCGTCAAGGACCCGGTCGGCCCGCGTCCCCGCCAATTTTCCCGGATCTGACGCCCGACCGCCCGAACGTGTCCTAGGGTGATCACGGGAGAGTCATCGGTCCGCCGATCGGAATGCCTTGCGAGCCGGTCGTCCCCGAGGGTGCGAGGGGTCAACGGAGACCCCACATCGAGACGAGAGCCAGGTCTTCCGCAATCACACGGAGAGGATGTCGCATGTTGTTCTTTGAACGCGATCGCGGCTCGGATGCGAAACGGCGACCTCGTGGCGTCCGGCGATTCGAGGCGGGCGTGGAAGGCATGGAGGATCGTCGACTGCTCACCGGCTCCGGGGCGACGATCCTCCTGTCGGGCACCACGATCGAGGTCTTCGGGAGCAACAACGGGGACACCGGCGTCGTCGCCATGAAGAACGGCGCGGTGGATGTCAGCGTCGTCAACTCGCAGGGGAGCGACGACGTCCAGTTCGCGGCCTCCCAGGTCGGCGCGATCGATTATTTCGGCGGTTCCGGCAACAACCACTTCACCAACGACACGTCGTTGACCGGCTACCTCTACGGCGGGTCGGGCAACAACGTCCTGACCGGAGGGTCGGGCCAGGATTTCCTGTTCGCCACGGGCAGCGGGACCAACGTGCTCAACGCCGGCTCGGGCGTCGAGACCCTGGAGGCGTTCGGCGGCGGCACCAACATCCTCAACGGCGGGAGCGGCTCCGACTCGATGCTCGTCTTCGCCGGCAACAACCAGATCACCGGAGGGTCGGGGTCGAACTTCATCCTCACCTTCGGCGGCCAGAATGTCGTCAACGGCGGGCCGGGCTACTCGACCGTGATCAGCTTCTCGAGCACCGACGTCATCATCCCCAACAGTCGAGAGACCGTCATCGACCTCTATTGAACCCCGCATGGTTGATGAAACCGATGGTCGACGGATGTCGAGATGGCTTCATCGTCCATCGTTTCATCGACCATCCGGAAGCCGATTATTGGGGCGCCGACGCCGGGCGAGGCCGACGATCGCCAGGCCGGCGCCCATCATCAGGATGCTGGCCGGCTCCGGGACCACGGAAAGCGCCTGGAACGAGACCTCGCTGTTCGGGGTGGTGACGACCCGATATCCGTTGGCCGAGAAGAACGAGACCTTCTCGGCGATCATCTGGCCGCCGGAGAGCGTCCCGGTCAGGGTGCCGGTCTCAAAGCTGGCCGACGAGAACTGCGGAGTGAAGGTCAACCCGGTCCCGAAGAAGTTGAGCGATCCCCCGCCGTTCCCCGTGACCGTGGTGCTGATCGAGCCCGTGAACGACCCGCCCGAGATGTTCAGCTGCGCACCATTCGACAGCCCGGCGCCGATCGCCCCCGCGGACCCCTGGAAGGAACCGCCCGAGATCGTCGCCGTCCCGACGTCGAGGGTCAGCGACGCGGCCGTGTGGCCGGTGAAGGTCCCGTTGGAGATTGAGAGCAGACTACCCGGCCCGGCGTCGCTGAAGAACAGCCCGTAGCCCTGGGAGAACCCCGAGCCGCCGTTGAACAGGCCCCCCGAGATCGTCGCCGGGGCGGCGAGCAGGTCGAGCGCATCGCCGCCGTCGCCGGTCCCCGCCCCGCCGGTCCCCGTCCCGCCGGTCGCGGTGAAGGAACCGCCCTGGAGTTGGATCCCGTTCGTGGTCGCGCCCGTGCTCGGATTCTCGGCCCCGCCCGTGATGCTCCCGCCCGAGAGCACGACGGACGAGTTGGTGCCGGTGATCCCATTGGCCCCCGCCGCGCCCGCGATCGCGGCGCCGTCCTGGACCTGGAGCGTCGTGCCGCCGGTCAGGGTGATGTCGGGCTCGGGCGTCGTGTTGATCGCATGCGTCCCGCCGTCGCTGAAGGTGATCCCCGCGCCGGCGGGCGAATCGATCAGCGGCGGGAGCATCCATGCCACGCAGAGGACGAGCAGGCGGCGGGTCGGCGACATGATTTTTTGTTCCCGAAGGAATGCAAAGGAGTCTCTCGGCGAGCGGCGGGGATTGGCCGATCGGCGTCGCCCCCGGACGAGCGGCGGTGTCGAGTCGAGCGGCGGCGAGAACGACGGTCCCGCCTCCCCATCCAAGAGGCGTCATGGTAGTCCTCATGGCCGATCTTGGCAACGTGAAGGATTCGAATGTTCAGGAAATCGACGAAATCGATCGAAGAATCGACGCTCATCGGCGGAATCAAGCGCGTTCGACCGAAAAAAGGCCCGGCCGAGTCGCTTTCGAACAACATCGAGTTTATTCGGGCGTCGAAGGGGCCGACCCTTCCTTGTAAGCCGTCCCGCGCCAGGAGACCCGACCGGTCACGCACATCCGGATCGCCCGGTAGAGGATGACATCCAGGACCAGGCCGGCGAGCGGATACCAGGCGACGTGCCGCGACCGGGGGACCGACAGGACGTAAAGCCGCCTCAGGCACGTATAGGCCAGGAGGTGGTGGGCCACGCTCATCCCCAGGAGCCACGCGGCGAACGGCCCGGCAGGCCGGCCGATCGCCAGCATCACGAGCGAGGCCACCAGCGCGACGTGTGCCGTCTGGCTGAAGAACAGGGGGTCGAGCCCCTGGAGCAGCAGCTTCCAC
>JAJYDH010000699.1 GCA_021777685.1 Planctomycetota bacterium
CCCCCGCGCACGAGCCGAGCAGGGTCCGGATCTGCTTGGGAGCCGACGCGACCTCCCACCGGCCCATCGCCACCGACACGATCTCGAGGGGGACCTCGGGCGTGCTCAAGGGGCGCCCTCCCCCAGGGCCGAGGCCAGCCACCGGAGCGAGTCGCCGCTGGGGACCAGCAACAGCGACCAGTCGAGCCGGCTCGCCCGGGCCTCGAACTCGGTCCGGATCAGCAGGAGCCGGTCGAGCTGGAGGGCCTGCTCCATCAGGGCGAACTCCAGCAGGCTGCCGGCGAACTCGTGGCGGAAGCTCGGCGGCGAGGGGAGGATCGAGCCGCCGGCCCCCTCGTCCCCCGGCGGGAGCTGGTCGGCCAGCGAGTTGAGGTAGGCACAGCCGACGATGTTGGTCGTCTCGTCGGCGGCCGAGCGTTCCAGCTCGCCCCAGGCGGTCGCGGTCCCCTCGGGCTGGCGGAGCAGGAGGTCGGCCAGGGCCAGGCCCGACCGGTCCTCGAAGACCAGCAGGAGGTGGCCCGTGATCCGCCCGGTCAGCTCCATCGAGCAGGCGGCGACCAGCGATTCGGCCGGCCCCAGGAGGTCGGCGGCCTCGGTCAGGTCGATCTCGGCGACGTCGACGGTCCGGAGGGTCGCGGGGTGGCCGAGCCACTTCGAGAGGGCGTCCGAGGCGTCCTCGGCGCCGCGTTCGAAGATCGTCCGGAGCCGTTGCCGGGCCCGTTCGTCGAGGGTCGATCCCATGCGCCGCGTCATCCTCTCGGCCTGGAGGTCTCGACCCGATACCGTTGAAAGAGCCTCAAAATCGAGAATGGACTGCTGGCCCCCTCGCCCCTTGTGGGAGAGGGTTGGGGTGAGGGGTTCCGGGCTTCGTCCACGGTCCTTGACCCCTCTCCCCGGCCCTCTCCCGCAAGGGGAGAGGGAGTCGGAAGGACCGCCCTCGGCGTCGTTCATGGGTCATTCAATGGCGCTGAGTCTCCACCGGCCGGCTCGCCCCGGCGGCGGCCATGTTGATCAGGGCGTCGACGTCCAGGATCAGGCAGACCCGGCCGTCGCCGAGGATGCTGGCCCCGGAGAGCCCGCCGACCGGCCGGAAGTTCCGGGCCAGCGACTTCAGGACCGCCTCCTGCATCCCCAGCAGCTCGTCGACGATCAGGCCGACGGCCGACTCGCCGTTGGAGACGACCACGACGGTGTACTTGCCGTCGGACGCCTCGGCCTCGTCGCCGGTCCGGCGGAGGCCCTCCTGGCGGAAGACGTCCCCGAAGGCGATCAGCGAGGTGATCCGCCCGCGGATCTCGATCGATCGCCCGCCGTGGACCCGGTAGACCTGGTCGGGGTTCACCTCGACGATCTCGTCGAGGTGGTCGAGCGGGATAGCATACGCCTCCTCGCCGACCCTGGCCAGGAGGACGGACATGATCGCCAGGGTCAGCGGCAGGCGGATGATGAAGGTGGTGCCCTTGCCCGGCTCGGGTCGGGCCTCGACGGTGCCGTTGAGGGCCTCGATCCGGCTCTTGACGATGTCCATGCCCACCCCTCGGCCGGAGATGTCGGTCACGGTCTCGGCGGTGCTCAGGCCGGGGTGGAAGATGTACTGGACGACCTGGCGGTCGGTGAGCCGGTGCGACTCCTCCTCGTCGATGAGCCCCTTGGCCACGGCCTTGCGGCGGACCTTCTCGCGGTCGATCCCCCGGCCGTCGTCGCCGACGGTGATGACCACGCTGTTCCCCCGGTGCGAGGCGGCCAGAGAGACCGTGCCGACCCGGGGCTTGCCGGCGGCCTCGCGGGCGTCGGGCGGCTCAAGCCCGTGGTCGACGGCGTTGCGGATCAGGTGGACCAGCGGGTCGCCCAGCTCGTCGATCATCCGCTTGTCCAGCTCGGTCTTCTCCCCCTCGGTCCTGAGGGCGACCTCCTTGTTCGAGGACTGCTTGAGGTCGCGGATGACCCGGTGGAAGCGGTCGAACAGCGGGCCGACGGGGACCATCCGGGTCTCCAGGACCCCCCGCTGGATGCCGTCGGAGACGCGCGAGAGGTGGTCGATCGCCTCGGCCATCGCGCCGAGCCGCTCGCGGGCCAGGCGGATCTGGTCGAGCTCGGCCTCGATCTCGCGGAAGTTCTCGCGGAGCCGGCGGACCTGGGCGGCCCACCGGCCGACCGAGCCGCTGACCATGTGCTCGCCGGCCTCGCGCCCCTCCAGCCCCCGGGCGATCCCGTCGAGTCGGTCGATCGTGTCGGCGGCCAGGAGCTGGGCGTTGGAGCCGTGGAACAGGTCGTCGAAGCCCCGGGCGATCTCGGCGAACCGGGACTTGCTGATGACCAGCTCGCCGGCCAGGTTCATGAGCTGGTCGAGCCGGTCGACGTCCACCCGGACCGTCTCGGCGACCTTCGGCCGCCTCGGCTCGGCGGCCGGGGTGACGGGGGAATCCGCCCTGGCGGCGGGCTCGGCAATCTTCCTCCCCTCTCCCTCTGGGAGAGGCGCCGGGGGTGAGGGGCGTCGCGCGTCTGGTGGCTCGGGCGAAGTAGCTTCCGTCTTCCTCCCCTCTCCCTCTGGGAGAGGGGCCGGGGGTGAGGGGCGTCGCACTTCCAGCGGCTCGGCCGAAGGGCTCGTTCGCGGCTCGCTCGACGGGCCATGACCCTCACCCCGGCCCTCTCCCAGAGGGAGAGGGAGGCTGTCGGGCGGCGCGATTCCCGCCGCCTCCACCACGTCGGCCCGGACCGCGGCCACGCCGTCGACGTCGGCCAGGGCGACCAGCTCGTCGAG
>JAJYDH010000700.1 GCA_021777685.1 Planctomycetota bacterium
GCGTCGGAGATCGGGGCGTCGATGTTGATCTTGTCATACTTGACCATGCCGGTCAGGACGGCCGAGACGGCGATGTAGAGGACCGTGCAGAGGATCAGCGAGGCGATGATGCCGATCGGCACGTCGCGCTTGGGGTTGATCGCCTCCTCGGACTGGTTCGAGACGGCGTCGAAGCCGATGTAGGCGAAGAAGATCGTCGAGGCCCCCGCGAGCATCCCCAGCGGCTCGTCCCCCTTGCCCACCTGGCCGGCGACGGGATGGCCGAAGAAGCTGATGCCGGTGTAGCCGAACGGGGCGAACGGGGTCCAGTTCTCGGGGTGGACGTAGGTGGCCCCGACGACGATCACGAACAGGACGACCGACAGCTTGATGATGACCATGACCGCGTTGAAGGTCGTGCTCTCCTTGATCCCCTTGACCAGGATGGCCGTGATCGCGAACGTGACCAGGACCGCCGGAAGGTCGAAATAGGGGCCCGTCGGGACGACCTTGCCGCCGATGAGGTCGAAGGGGGAGTTGGAGAAGGCCGCCGGGAACTGGATGCCGAAGATCTTGATGAAGTCCTGGAAGTAGTGCGACCAGCCGTGGGCCACGGTCGAGGAGGCGACGGCGTATTCGAGGATCAGGTCCCAGCCGATGATCCAGGCCATCAACTCGCCGAGGGTCGCGTAGGCATAGGTGTAGGCCGACCCGGCGACGGGGACCATCGAGGCGAACTCGGCGTAGCAGAGCGCCGCGAAGATGCAGGCCAGGCCGGCGACGACGAACGAGAGCATCAGGGCCGGGCCGGTCTTGTCGTGCGCGGCGACGCCGGTCAGGACGAAGATGCCCGTGCCGATGATCGCCCCGACGCCGAGGCTGGTCAGGCCGACCGGGCCGAGCACGCGCTTCAGGCGGCCCTTCCCCCCCATCTCGTCCAGGAGCATGCTCAGGGGCTTCTTGGCGAAAATCTGGCTCATCTCGCGCGAGTCCTCCACGGGTCGAAGGGATGACGGGACGTCGACAGGTCTGGGGGCGGCGGTTCGGTTCGAACGAGACTCGCGGGATGGGCCGGGGGCCCAGTCAACCGGCGATCGACCTTCGGCCTCGGCTCGGGCGGAGAGATGCCAACCAGGCGGGCAGGTGCGTTCGGGGCGGGGAGTCGGCGGGAGGCGGGGGCCGCTCGCGGTCGCGAACGGCCGGCCCGGCCTCCCGTCCGGGGATCGTCACTTCTTCGGCTCGACCTTGATGGTCGCGTCGACGGGGGCCGTCCGGATCTTGAGCTGGGCCGGCTTGGCGGACTCGGCCGCCCTGGTCGGCGGCAGTTCCATCACCTCGACCTTGCGGATCGAGACCCGGCTGCCGGGGTCGTGCTGCTGGAAGGCGAAGTGGCCGGTCTTCCAGAGCATGTCGTGGTCGAGGTACTCGTAGAGCAGCTCGCCGTTGACCGAGATCCGGAACTTCGTGACCATCTTGCCGCGATAGTTCACGTCCTTGACCTCGATCTCCTGGGTGAACCAGGTGTCGGGCGGCACGACCGACTTCTCCAGGTGGACCAGGGTGTACAGCGAGCCCGTCCGGATCGGGTCGGTGTGCGAGCTGTTGACCTGGATCTCGTAGCCGTTCATGAACGTCGCTTCCTTGGGGGTCCGGACGTACATCCCGGAATTCCCCTTGTCGTTGATCTTGATCTCGGCGCGGTACTTGAAGTTCTGGTAGTCGCCGCGCGGGCTGTAGAGCATCGACTGGCCGCCCGAGCCCTCGAGCACGCCGTCCTTGACCTCCCAGTTCGACTGCTGTTTGCCCATCGGCATCGAGACCCAGCCGCCGAGGGTCTTGCCGTCGAACAGCGAGACCCAGCCCGCCTCCGCCTTCGGCTCGTCGGCCGCGAGGGCGAGGCCCGGCGTCGCGCATCCCAGGGCGAGCCAGAGGGCCGCCGTCGATCGTCGCTTCATGGTTGAAAACCTCATGGATGGGTCGGGGATGACGATCGGTCGATTACTTGGCCGGCTCGGGCGAGTCGGGCAGCTCCATGACCTCGATCTTCCTGATCCAGACCTGGCTGCCCGGGTCGTGCTGCTGGAAGGCGAAGTGGCCCTTGGTGTGGGTATTCTTCTTGTCGACGTAGTCGACGGTGGTCTTGCCGTTGACCTTGATGATGATGTGATTGCCCACGGCCTCGATCTCCTGGGTGAACCAGGTGTCGGGCGGGACCAGCTTCTCGAAGACCTTGACGTGGTTGTAGAGGGAGCCGGTCTTCACCGGGTCGCCGTGCGTGCTGTTGACCTGGGCCTCGTAGCCGCTCGGGAAGCCGCCTTCCTTCTTGGTCCGGAAGTACATGCCCGAGTTGGCCTTGTCGGCGATCTTGACCTCGGCGCGGTACTTGAAGTTCTTGTAGTCGCCCCGGGGGCTGAACAGGTGCGAGACCGGCCCCGAGCCGTGGATCACGCCGTCCTCGACCTTCCAACTCCCGGGCGTGCCGTCGGCGGTCGTCCAGCCGCCCAGGGTCTTGCCGTCGAACAGCGAGACCCACTTCTCCTCGCCCGCCGACCTGTCCTGGGCCGTCGCCAGGGCCGGGGCCAGCAGGCCCAGGGCGACCCAGGCGACCATCGTGACTCGTCGATTCATGGTGGTGGTCCTTGACTTCGATCCGAACCGCGGGGGAACATCGACCCGACGCCGGGGGCGGCGCCGATCCGGGTGGAGAGCCCGCCCGACCAGCCGAATCTTAAGCCAATCCTCACCCCGATGCCAGGGACCGGGCCGTCGACCCGGGAGG
>JAJYDH010000125.1 GCA_021777685.1 Planctomycetota bacterium
CCTCGACGGCCACCGTCAGGTCCCGGTCACGAAGACCGATTACGTCCCCGAGCAGAAGACCGAGATGGTCCCGAGCACCGTCGTCCGGTTCGTGCCCGACACCGCCACGAGGCAGGTCCCCTACACCGTCCCCGAGCAGGTCTCCGTCAACTTCCTGGCCACGAAGTTCCGCCAGGTGACCGAGACCGCCACGAGGCAGGTCCCCTACTCCGTCCCCGAGCAGTACACCGTGACCGTCATGACCACCCGGACGCATCAGGTCACGGACACCGCGACGAGGCAGGTCCCCTACACCGTCCCCGAGCAGGTCTCCGTGACGGTCATGACCACCCAGTACCGCCAGGTGACCGAGACCGCCACGAGGCAGGTGCCGTACACGGTCCCCGAGCAGGTGCCCGTGACCGTGATGACCTGCGTCCCCCGCCAGGTGACGAGGACGATCCCCGTGACCCGGACCGTCATGGTCCCCGCGGCCCCGGCCGCCTCCCAGCAGGTCGCCGCCCCGGCCCCGGCCCCCTCGGGCCAGGCCGCCTCGTCCCAGGGCTGATCGCGAAGCAGGACCGCTGATCTGCCCCCCTCTCCCTTTGGGAGAGGGCCGGGGTGAGGGTCGTCGCCGGTCGAGCGATCTGGCCGGGAGCCCGTCTTCCTCGCCTCTCGACGTGCCACGTCCCTCACCCCCGGCCACTCTCCCAAAGGGAGAGGGGAGGAAGATTGGCCCGCGGGCCGGAAAGACCGAAATCCCACCCATCAGCGGCCCCGGGCCTCCAGCGCCTCCAGCGAGGCCCGCCAGGCCCGCCCCTCGGCGGCCAGCCCCCGGGCCTCGGCGAAGTCGGCGAGGCTCCGGTACCTCGCGACCGGGTCGAGCCCGACGTTCCACCAGACCTTCATCTCGCACTCGGGGCAGAACGGCATCGGGGCCCGGTCCGACACCGCCAGGCTGTTGCTGCCGTTCATCCCGCACTCGTAGGCCGTGCAGTGCACGATGCCGAACATATGCCCGGTCTCGTGGAGGGCGACCGCCAGCGTCCGCCTCAGGCAGGTCGCGAACTCCTTCGACGGGTCGCCCAGCCGGCTCGTCGACCAGACCCCCACCCGCTCGCCCAGCGACGCCTGGCCGAAGACGAAGTTCCAGTCGTCCTGAGGGTAGAGGTCCGACGCCGTCAGGCAGAGGACCGCCAGCGCATCCGCCGGCCTCCGGGGCTTGAGCAGGTCGAGCACCGCCAGCGAATGGATTTGCGGGTTCCCATACGTCGGATGGAGTCGCCCGGCCTCCGGCGGCAGGGCCTCCAGCCCGATCGGCTCCAAGGTCTTCACCGGCAGCCCGTAGAACCGCCCGAGCAGGTCGACCGTGGCCTCCAAAAGCCGCCGCTGCCCCTCGTCGGACGGCCCGAGCGGCTGGACGTAGAGCGTCGTCCACCCCTGCCCCGGCCGGTTCGGCGACGACCCGAGGTACTCGTCGAACGTCTGCCCGGCCTCGGGAAACCGCGCCAGCCAGTCGCCAGCCCGAGCTGGCCGCTTCCGCTCGTGGAGCGGCACCAGCGCCCGCCCCGCCTCGCGGATCGCCACCAGCGTCTTCGCCTCCTGAGGCGACCGGGCCGGCCCCTCGGCCGGAGACCCGCCGATCCCCAGGCAGGCCAACGCCAGAACCCCCGCGCGGGCGATTCGCATCGGTGAGACCCTCCCACCCGAGGCCCCTGATCGTCATCGATCCATCCATCCTAATCTCTGGTCGATCCGGGGGCCAGGAGCGGAAAGGACGGCCGGGATTCCGGGCCGAGGAAATGCGCACGGCCGCCGACCGCGCAACACCGGATCGGCCCGAGCGGTCCATTGCGCGAATGAGAACGTTTGCAAATAAAATCGGCGATCCATTGCCCGAGTCATCCCCCGACCGGCCATCATCCCAGGACCAGGCGGCGAAGCCAGGATCGAAAAGGCGAAGCCAACTCGATGGAAGCCTTGTTGATGAAGGTCTTTGAGCGATGGCGGGGTCGGCGGATGGGTCTGGTGGCCTCGACCAAAAACTCGAAGCCAACCCGGCCCAGACCCCCAGAAGACAGAGCCAACCCGGCTCCAAGCCCAGAAGACGAACCCAACGGCCGCACTGCGGCGCGTCCAGGCGAAGCCAACCGGCGATCCCATCACGGCAGGAAGACGAAGCCAAGCGAGCACTCCCGAGGGAGCCGTGCCGACCGGGCACGCTCCTCGGATGCTCATATTCAGCCAATGGCGCGAGGAATTATCCGGGTTTCTGCCGGGCAATCGGATGCGCAAGCCGATGGGCCGGGATGTTGATGACCTTTTCGACAAACCCTGTTAACGCGGTAGTGATTTCCGCGATAATATGAGGACGGGGAAGACAAGGGCCTGGGGCTCGTGCAAACCATCTTTCGCGGAGAGGGATCATCCGGGCTCCCGGGAGATCGAGGGCCGATCTGATGAAATCCGAGCTGGACGAAGCCGGTTCGCCGATGATCCACGACGACCCCGTCGTGGACGATCGGGATGAGGACCGAGAAGAGAGACGCGAGATCGAGGAGCGTGCCCCTGGCAACGACAAGCTTCGCGCGTTGATCGGCACGTTCCAGCCGCCGCCCGGCACCTTCGATGATGAAGAGATGGCGTATTGACCGACGGCGGAGCGGCCGCGACTCGTGTTCAAGTTCGGTGATATCGTCCTGGTGTCGGACATGCTCGATCCTCAAGGGCGCAACCCGAAGGATCGGCCATGTGTCGTCGTGACCAATCCTGCGGGGACGCCCCCTCCGGGGACACAGCTCGTCGTGGCCATCTCGACGGTGGTGCCGAAACCGGTCCCCGATTACTACGTCCTTCTTCCGTACCAGCAGCCCCGACATCCCCGGACAGGGCTGACCAAACGAAATGCCGCGATCCTCCATTGGGTCGAGGAGATCGAGGAATCGAGGAATCGAGGATCATCCGGAGGCTGGGGATCGTCCCGAACCGCCAACTCGCGGAGATCGTCGCGTTCTTCGATCGACTTGAGCCCCCGGAGAACGAAGGCGAACCTTCGCCCGGCGAATCGACCTGAGAGCCCGTGCCGCCGGGGTGCCACGCGGTTCCGTCTTCGGAACCCGTGCGAGCGACGCGGATTGGCGGCACGGGTTGAGGTCAACCCGTGGCACCCGTTTGCCCGAAAGATCGGACCTGGAAGTCAACCGGGGCCTTCACTTCCCGGCCAGCTTCCGCCTGGCCTGCATCAGGGTCGAGAGCATCAACCGGCCGATATCGTCTCGCCGCTCGGCGTACTTGACCGCCTCGAAGGCGCCTCCGTCGTAGATCTTGGGGTCGAGGTAGGGCATCGAGACCCGGAGGGCGGCGCCCTTGACGACCGGGCAGCCGGCGTCGGCCTCCCCGCAGACCATCAGGGCGGCGAAGCCGGTTTGCGGGTTGCTCCTGTCGAAATAGGTCTTGGAGAACTCGGTTGCCTCCGTCGAAGGCTCGCCCGGCCGGCCCCAGCGGACCCGGTAGGCGGGGTTGGCGGTCGAGGGCTCCCCGCGAGGGGCCTCGGCTCCGGTCGGCTCGACCTCGATCCCGACCTCGCGGAGCGTGGCGATGGTCCGGGGGTTGAACGCCGAGGGGGCCGTGCCTCCGCTGTGGAACCGGACCTCGGGCATCCCGTGATAGGCGGCGGCGACGTTGCCCATCGTCGAGCCCAGGATGCTCCGCCGCGAGTTCCCCGTGCAGATCACGGTGACGTGCAGCGGATGGCCGGGCCGGTAGTTCGCGGCGATCCAGCCGGCCAGGGCCTCGCCCGCCTCGCGGTGGGGCTCGTCGATCAGGTCGAACGAGGTGGTCAGCAGGTCGGCGTGGGCCTCGACGGCGGGCAGGAGCCGGCGTCGGGACTCGGGGACGTCGGCCTCCACGGCGGCGCGGACCTCGGCGGGGTCGAGCCGACCGTCGGGGCCGGCGAGCTTCGCGAACGTCGAGGGGTCCATCAGGTCTTCGGCTCCGGCCGGGGTGAGGATGCCCTCCTTGCCTAGCGCCCTGGCGAGAGTTCCCTTGGTGCGGACGTCGTTGCGGGGGTCGGCGGCCTCGGCGGTCCCGTGCCGCTGGACCAGCCAGAGGGCGCGGACCATCGGGCCGACGTCGGATCTGTCCGGGGGCGCGGCGGCGGGCATGGCCAGGGCGAGCGCGGCGAGGGTCGCGAGTCGGGGGCGGTTCATCGGCGAGGGCTCCTCGGTCAATCGACGGGGGTCGGTTGCGGGGCGCCCGCCGCGTCGGCGGGCTCGAAGTATCTCCGCTGCCAGGCGAGGGCGACGTTCACCAGGGCGATCATCACGGGGACCTCGACCAGGGGGCCGATGACCGCGGCGAAGGCCGCGCCCGAGTTGATCCCGAAGATCCCCACCGCCACGGCGATGGCCAGCTCGAAGTTGTTGCTCGCGGCCGTGAAGGCCAGCGTGGCCGTCTTCGAGTAGTCGGCCCCCAGCCGCCGGCCCATCGCGAACGACACCAGGAACATGACGACGAAGTAGATCAGCAAGGGGACGGCGACCCGGACCGCGTCCAGCGGCAGGCGGACGATGTTGCGCCCCTGGATCGAGAACATCGCCACGATCGTGAACAGCAGGGCGACCAGGGTCAGCGGGCTGATCGCCGGGATGAATCGTCGCTCGTACCACTCGCGCCCCCGGGCCCGGACCAGCACCAGCCTCGTCGCCATCCCGACGAGGAACGGGATGCCCAGGTAGATGAAGACGCTGGCGGCGATCGACCCCATCGTGATCCCGGAGAGGTCCACATCGCCGAACGAATAGCCTAGGAGCGGCGGCAGGACCTTCACGAACAGGTACGCATAGGCGGAATAGGACAGGACCTGGAACGTCGAGTTGAACGCGACCAGGCCCGCCGCGTATTCGGCGTCGCCCCCGGCCAGGTCGTTCCAGACGATGACCATCGCGATGCACCGCGCCAGGCCGATCAGGATCAGGCCGATGGCGTACTCGGGCCGGTCCGGCAGCAGGAGCAACGCCAGGGCGAACATCAGCACCGGCCCGATGACCCAGTTCTGGACGAGCGAGAGCCCTAGAATCCGGACGTTGCGGAAGACCCGGCCCAGCTCCTCGTACCGGACCTTCGCCAGCGGCGGGACCATCATCAGGATCAGCCCGAGGGCGATCGGGATCGATGTCGTCCCGGCCGAGAACGCCGTCAAACCCCGGGCCACGGACGGCGCGAAGTTGCCCAGCCCCACGCCCAGGAGCATCGCCAGGAAGATCCAGAGCGTCAGATATCGGTCGAGGAACGACAGCCGGCCCGAAGGGCGGGGTCGACAGGTCGTCGTCGGGATGCTCATCGGGGCAGACCTCTATATGGGGCCGGGCGAATATCGACGTCCAAAAAAAGGGCGATTCACGGGCCTCCGGCGCAGGGGACGACGCGGGCGAGCCGCTCGCGGTCCCGCCGCAAGATGTCGAGGTCGCCCAGGCAGGTGCCGACGGAGTCGATCAGGGTCCGATGCAGGCCGGCCTTCGGCCTGGCCAGCCGGTAGTGGACCCAGAGCCGCTCCTTCCGGGCGACCACCAGCCCGTGCTTCCGGAGGTACGCCAGGTGCCGGGAGACGGTCGGCTGGGGAAGCTCCAGCGCGGCGTGGAGGTGGCAGACGCAGACCTCGGCCTCGCCCCCGAGCAGGTTCAGGAGGCGGAGCCGCACCGGGTCCGCGAACGCCTTCAGGAGGCCGGTCGAGGCGTCCAGGTCCCGGCTCGGGGCTTCATTCATGACGGCATCGGTCCCTCGGGGCGGCTTTCATCCGCTCGGGCGAATATAGCCGTCCCGGGCCGCCGGCGTCAATACGCGTCGGCGCCGATGACCTCGCCGCCGTTCCGGGAGCCGAGGGCCTGCCAGGTGGCGAGGTTGATCGTGTTCTTGATGAACTGGACGTGGCCGTCGGCGAGGAGGGCGTTGACGCCCCCGGCGTGGAGGCTCCGGGGGGCGATGTTGAGCGAGAGGTAGCTCCAGTTCGGGTCGGACTTGTCGGAGTGGGGCAGCCCCCCTCGGCAGTCGGGCCCGGGGTCGTTAGGAGGCCGGCGGTGGTTGTACATCGAGTGGCCGGGGGCGCCGTAGTGCCAGCGGACCCCCTTGCTGGCCTGGAACTGGGCCGTCGTCGCCGGGAGTGACAGGCAGAGCGAGGCATAATCGGCGTCGGAGGTCAGCGCCGGGGCGGTCGTCTTGTTGTCGCCGGTGACGAGGAAGACCCGCTTCGGGTCGTTGGCGTAGGTCGAGGCCGCGTTCGACCGGATCGTCTCGGCGACGGCGACCGTGTTCGACATCCCGTCGGTGAACTGGGCCGGGCTGACGCCGTAGTTCTCGTAGAACGGCCCGTTGGGCGGGGTCGAGAACGGCGAGGTCACGCCGGCCGGGAACGTCGCCATCAGGGGGTAGGTCGAGCCGACGTTGAGGTCGTAGTTGTGCGTGGCGAAGTTCTCGCCGCCGATGGCGATCAGGGTTGCCGGCGCGGCGTCGGTGGGGCAGAGCAGGTTGTTGAGGAACGTGGCCGCCCCGGTCGCGTTGGCGGCGGCCGAGGGGAGGCTCGTCTCCAACTCGGGCGCCAGGCCGAAGTTGAACGAGTTGAACAGGGCCTGCTGGTCCATCTGCGGGAGGAGCTGCGAGTACGCCCCCCAGCAGTTGCCGTTGCCCGCGACATGGGTGTTGAACCGCCCGGGGGGCAGGGTGTTGATCGACGTCATGTAGTTGTGCAGGGCCAGGCCGACCTGCTTGAGGTTGTTGACGCACTGGCTCCGGCGTGCGGCCTCGCGCGCGGCCTGGACGGCGGGCAGCAGGAGCGCGATCAGCACGGCGATGATCGCGATCACGACCAGCAGCTCGATCAGGGTGAATCCTCGGCGGGTCGGGTGTCTCATGAGTGGCCTTGGATGAAAATCGTCGGGCATGGTCGGATCATCTCGCGTCGAGATCGGGGGTGTCAGGACACTCTATCCCCCCTCGCCGAGCTTCGATCCCGCCCCGGGATCTGGTAGAAGTGAGGCCGGCGATCGGGCCACCCTCCCATCATCCCAAGAAAGACCCCGTCATGTCATCGAAGCTCCGGGCGATCGCGACCCTCGGCTGCCTCATGGCCGCCCCCGCCCCGCTGCTCGCCGACGGGCCGGCGGAGGCGATCTATTCCGGCGGCCCGATCGTCACGGTGGACGACGCCCGGCCGGCGGCCGAGGCGGTCGCGGTCCAGGGCGGGAAGATCGTCGCGGTGGGGGGCCTCGACGAGGTCTCGAAGGCGTGGAGCGGGGCCGGCACGCGGGCGGTCGACCTGAAAGGCCGGACGATGGTCCCGGGGTTCGTCGACGCCCACAGCCACTTCATCAACGCGGTCGAGATGGCGAACTGGGTCAACGTCTCCGCTCCGCCGGTCGGGCCGGTCAAGGACATCGCCGGGATCGTGGCCGAGGTCGGGCGGTTCAAGCGTCGGGCCAACCCCGGGCCGGGGGAGTGGATCGTCGGCTATGGCTATGACGGCTCGACGCTGCTCGACGGCCGCGAGCTGACCCGCGACGACCTCGACCCGGCGTTCCCCGACAACCCGGTGGTGCTGATCCACGTGTCGCTCCACGGCGCGGTGCTGAACTCGGCGGCGTTCCGGGCGGTCGGGATCGACGCCTCGACGCCCACGCCGGCCGGCGGCGTCACGATCCGGAAGCCGGGCACGGACGAGCCCGCCGGCCTCCTGATGGAGCATTCGTACCTGCCGGTCTACCTCAAGATGCCCAAGCCGTCGGAGTCGGAACTGCTCGGCAACCTCAAGGCGGCGCAGGAGGTCTACGCGAGCCGGGGCTACACCACGGCCGTCGACGCCCCGCTGGAGACGCCGTCGATCGCGCTCTATGCCAAGGCGGCCGACCGCGGCCTGTTCTACCTCGACCTGATCGGCTACGCCCGGTGGCTCGAATTCCCCGAGATGGTCGCCCGGGGGACGAGATTCACGTCCTCATATCGGAACCATCTCAAGTGGCCGGCCGGCGTGAAGATCGTCGGCGACGGCTCGCCGCAGGGGAAGACCGCGTACTTCACGAGGCCCTACCTCACCGGCGGGCCCGGCGGCGAGAAGGACTGGCGAGGGGAGCCGAACGTCACGCCCGAGGCGCTGAAGTCGCTGGTCCGGCTCGCGTATGACCACGACGTCCAGGTCGAATACCACGCCAACGGCGACGCCGCCGTCGACATGCTGATCGACGCCCACCGGGCCGCCGGGACGCCCAAAGGGCGGCGGACCACCGTGATCCACTCGCAGTTCGTCCGCCCGGACCAGCTCGACAAGTACGTCGAGTTCGGCTTCATCCCGTCGTTCTTCACCAACCACGCCTTCTTCTGGGGCGACCTCCACGTCAAGAACCTCGGCGAGGCCCGCGCCTTCTTCCTCAGCCCGATGAAGACCGCGAGGTCGAAGGGGCTCCGGACGTCGAACCACACGGACGCCGCCGTCACCCCGCCCGACCCCCTGTTCACGATCTGGACCGCCGTCAACCGGACCTCGCGCTCCGGCCGGGTCATCGGCCCCGACGAGCGCGTCTCGCCGCTGGAAGCCCTCAAGGCCACCACCATCGACGCCGCCTACCAGTATTTCGAGGAGACGACCAAGGGCACGATCGAACCCGGGAAGCTCGCCGACCTCGTGATCCTCTCCGACAACCCGCTGACCGTCGAACCCGCCAGGATCGCCGAGATCCGCGTGCTGGAGACGATCAAGGAGGGGAAGACGGTCTACAGGAGGGCCCCTTGACGGGTATTACACGCGAGTCATAATGGGTGAGGCCGCTGGATCATCCGAGGATAAGGATGGATCGACCGAATCCGACAAAGGCCGAGCGGTTCGAGGAGTTTCTTCGGAGGCTCGGGGCCGCGCCGGCCGCGTCGAGCTTAGACGAGGCTTACCGGCAGGTTTGCGATATCCTCAACGCCGTCGAGGATGACCTGACGTCGATCCCGTTCGACCCGCCGAGGTGGATGGAGGACGGTCGGATGTATCCGCCCCAGGCGGACCGGGCCTTTGCCGTGACGGGTCGACCGGATCTGACGCGATTTCGCAGTCGCCACCATAGCACGTTCATCGGGGCAAACGGCGCCATCGAGGTCCGGACGGATGCGGACGTCGTCGTCTTCTCCAAGTCCGGTGCTGACGGTCGGACGGTCTTTTGAGGGCGGGGATGAGACCGATCGTTCCACACGCCACCCGGGCGTGGCCAGATTGAAGCTTTCGAGGCGTTTGATCCCCCAATCTTCCACGCTCCCGCGGGCGTGGCCGGAGGACCCGGTGAAGAACCTCATCCAGCGCATGCAAGGCGAGTTGGCCGGGCGATTCCCGGGGATGCGATTCGAGATCGATGCTCCGCTCGAGGAGACGGCGGAATGGTTCCTGGACGTCCGGAATCAGGATGGCTCGCTGTTCCTGGTCATCCAGTGGCGGCCCGAAAAGGGCTTCGGCGTGTCGACTCCGGCGGCCGACAACAGCGACTACGGGAGCGGCCCGGACGAGGTCTATCCTGACCCGATCCTGGCCACCGATCGCGTCATCGACCTGATCGAGTCTGGTGGCGCGACCGAGCCGCCCATCGCCGTCCGGCTGGCCGAGCTTCGCCAGGGCCGGGGGCTCACGCAGGGGCAGGTCGCCGAGAAGGCGGGCGTCAAGCAGGCCAACATCGCGCGGATCGAGGGGCGCGAGGACGTGAAGGTCAGCACGCTGAAGAAGGTCGTCGCCGCGATGGGGGCGACGCTCTCGATCCGGGCCAGGTTCCCGGACGGGACGGAGCGGGAGATGGAGTTCTGACCGGGCACCCCGGGGCTTGGCGTTGCCGGATGGCCCGGCGCTTCGCCATAATGGGGCTCCCCAACGGAACCTTCCCCCTGTGGAGTCTCCCGCCATTTCCGCCAAACGCAAGCCGCCGAGCCAGCGCCCCGAGCGCCAGATGGACGACACCGCGCGGGCCATCGCCCGCCTGGCCGAGGAGAAGAAGGCCGAGAAGTCCTCGGAATCGCGCAAGTCCGAAGCCGCCGCCCCGAAGCGGCCGGCCAATTCCGTCGTCAACGGCCTGGGGCAGCGGAGGGTCGGCGGCCCGACCCCGCAGACCTCGACCAAGCGGCCCAAGTCGGGCGGCGCCTGATCCGATCCCGATCGATCGCCCCGGCCGGCCCGGAGGTCATCGCGGATTCCGGAAGATCCATGCCCGATCGTCGATGACCGGCCGGGGCGATGGCCACCGATCCGTTTCCTCATCGACCATCGGACATCATGCATCGGGCATGAATGATCCGGAATGCGTATCAGGCCCGCTCGGGGAGGGCCTCGGCGAGGGGGTCGGGCTTCTCGCCGGGCTTGCTGGCGGCCCGCTTGCCGACGCCGAGCATCACGATGATCGTCGCCGAGACGGTCATCGAGACGGCCAGGTAGGTCAGGCCGCCCCGGAACGAGCCGGTCGCCTTCTCGACGAAGCCCATCACCCACGGGCCGATCCAGCCGCCGAGGTTCCCCACCGAGTTGATCAGGCCGATGCTCCCGGCGGCGGCCGACTCGCTGAGGAACAGCGTGGGCAGCGACCAGAACGCCGGCAGGTACGCCTTCACGCCGGTCATCGCCACCACGAACAGGCAGACCGTCAGCCAGAGCGGCGGGGCGTCGAGCATCACCATCGTCGCCAGCGCCGCCACGCCCATGTAGATCGGGATGGCGGCGTGGAGCCGGCGCTCGCGGGTCCGGTCGGAACTCCAGCCGATGAAGACCTGCCCGACCAGCGAGCCGAGCGGCGGCAGGATGATCAGCCAGGTGAGCCTGTCGAGCTTCAGGTTGTACCAGCGCTCCAGGATGCTCGGCATGAAGAACTCGATGCCGTAATTGCCCGTCACGACGAAGAAGTAGGCGGCGGCCAGGATCAGGACCTTGGGGTCGCTCAAGCCCTTCCAGACGCTCATGTGCCGGCCGCCGGGGTGGAGGGCCTTCTCGCGCCTCAGCTCCTGCTCCAGGGCCTCGCGCTCGTCGGGCTCGAGCCACTTCGCCTGGCCCGGCCTGTCGGTCAGGAAGAAGAACACGACGAACCCCAGGATCACCGCCGGGATGCCCCAGGCGATGTAGACCCACTGCCAGCCCTCCAGGCCCCAGACCTCGGGGTGGTGGACCACGACGCCGTTGACCGTCTCGTCGGTGCCGATCCGGAGCAGGATGTTGGAGAGCTTGGGGCTCATGAACTGGGCGATCGGCGTGGCGATGAAGAAGTACGCCAGCGCCCGGGCTCGGTCGCGGGTCGGGAACCAGTGCGTCAGGTAGACGATCACGCCGGGATAGAAGCCGGCCTCGGCCAGGCCGAGCAGGAACCGGATCGTGTAGAAGTGCCAGGGCTCGCGGACCAGGGCCGTCAGCCCCGCCATGATCCCCCACGAGATCATGATCCGGCAGATCCACTTGCGGGCGCTCCAGCGCTCGACGATCAGCGTGCCGGGGATCTCCAGGAGGAAGTAGCCGAAGAAGAACACCCCGGCCCCGAAGCCGAAGACCGCGTTGTCGAAGTGCGGCAGGTCCCGGGCCATCGTCAGCTTGGCGATCGCCACGTTCGCCCGGTCGACGTAGGCGATCATGTAGCTGAGGAACAGGAGCGGGATCAGCCGCCAGTACGCCTTGATCCGCGCCCGATCCAGCGGGGAGTTCGTCGGGGGTCGGAGCGGCTCCAGATAAGAGTCGTCGTTGGCCATGGGAGAGTGGCTCGGGGGTCGGGTCGAGGGTTCCGGGAGTCGGCCAAGGCGTCGCACCGCCCTTCGATGGATTCCGAAACTAACGCGCCAGCCGGCTCGCCGCAAACCTCCGGCCCCGTTCGCGATGAAAAAATGAGGGGGCGGATCGCTCGCCAGCCGAGGGGTGCCCGGCTACGATGGGCCGGCGTGGACGGGGCGAGATTCCCAACGGGACGGAGCGGGTTCGCATGGCATCGGGGGTCGTCGTCTCGTACGACGTGAAGCGGGGGTTCGGGTTCATCCGGTCGCGTGAGTATCGCGAGGACGTGTTCGTCCACGTCGAGGCCGTCGACGGCCGGGTCCCGCTCAAGGCGGGGCAGCGGGTGGAGTTCGACGCGCGGCCCACAGACCGAGGACCACGGGCGACGCGGGTCGTGCCGGGGCGGGTGGGGCTCTCGCCGGCGATGTCGGCCGCCGGGTTCCTGATCGCGGTCCTGGTCGCGGTGACGGGCTCCCTGCACAAGGTCGGCCTGGGCTGGATGGGCGCCTACCTCGGCGCGATCGGCACGGCGACCTGGATGGCCTTCGCCTGGGACAAGCATCGGGCCGGCCTGGAAGGGCGACGGGTCCCCGAGGCGGTCCTGCTCGGCCTCTCGCTGATCGGCGGCTCGCCCGCCGCGGCCGTGGCGATGTTCGTGCTCCGCCACAAGACCCGCAAGCCGAGCTTCCTGGCCAAGTTCGGCGTCGTGGTCGCGGCGCAGGTCGTCGCGCTGGCGGTCTGGTGGTCGTGGCGGGGGTGAACTCGATCCCCGCCCTCAGCCGTCCGTCGGGTCGATGATGGCCTTGAGCATGCCCGGGAACACGGCCCATGCCTCCTGATACGTCGCTTCCAGCGGCGCGGGGATGTACCGAGTCTCCGAGAGGAAGATCGGCAGCGACGGGAGCGGGTCGCCGACCCCGACGGATTCCACGTAGGCCGTCGGCATGTCTCCGCCGATGTACGAGGCGACGGTCAGGGGCTTGCCGGGCGGGACCTCGAAGGGTTCATCGCCGAATTCGTCCCAGATCGCCTTGTGTATCCCCCGAGGGTCGCGGGGCGTCGGCGGGAAGAGGTCGACGACGAGGAGGTTGACCCCCTGATTCAGGATATCGGCCGCCTTCTCGACGAAGGAGCGGATCGCGTTCCGGCTGTCCTTGTTCCCCGGGGAGACGATCTCGATGATGGCGACGACCTTGCCGCGCCCATGCCGGATCACGACCCGGTCGGCCCGCTTCGCGTAGTTGATCCTCTCGAACCTGGCGATCACGCGGGCGGTCGGCGGGGCCTCGGCGATGGCAATCCCGCCCGGCTCTCCTTTCGGCTCGCGCGTGCTCAGGGCCACGACATCCGGGATCGGGCGGCCGTTGACAGGCTCCAGCATCGCCATGTAGTCGGGCGGGAGGAATTCGCAGTTGAGGGCATTGCAGATTCCGACCACCCAGCCCAGGCGAAAATCGTGGAAATCGCCCGCTTCGAGCCGCGTCCAGTCGTGAATCGGCATCGTAAGCCTCCGTGGACCGTCCTAATTTTATCGAGAC
>JAJYDH010000126.1 GCA_021777685.1 Planctomycetota bacterium
CACGTGCCCGGCTGGTACGCCCAGAAGCACCCGAACGAGGACTGGGCCGAGACCTTCGCCGTCTGGATGACCCCGGGCCTCGACTGGCGGTCCGAGTACGCCGAGTGGCCCGAGGCCCTGGCCAAGCTCCGGTACTGCGACCGGACGATGGCCGGGCTGGCCGACCTCGACCCGATTGTCACCGCCGACGATCTCGACGAGGACGTGGGGGAGCTGGAGTACTCGGTCGACGACCATTACCGGAACCTCCTCGGCGGCGAGGCCGACCCGATCCCCGACCTCGACGGCGAGATCCGGTCGATCTTCGAGGATCTCGGCCATCCCGAACGCTCGCCGGCCGACGCCCCGCGACGCCCGGCCTCGGCGCTCCTCCGGAGGATCGAGCGCGACCTGACCGCCGACGTCTTCCGCTGGACCGGCTCGTTCCCGGAGCGGACGAGGCCCCTGATCCGCCACCTGGCCGAGCGCGCCGACCGGCTCGGGCAGGTCTATCCGGTCGACCGCGAGGCCGCGGCGGTCGTGGCCGTGACCGTGCTCGTCACCGCTCTGGCGATGAACCAGGTGCATCGAGGGAGCTATCTCCCCTGAGTCGATGGATGGGCCGAGGCCCTCCCGGCCGGCCCATTTGGCGGGCCTGACCGCTTGCCGCGAGAGCGGGGACGTCGTTAGACTCTCTTCGATCGATCGGGCCCCGCGACCTCGGCCCGGGCGATTCTCGAAGACGAGGGGCCCGGCTCCCGGTCGGAGCGTCGAGGGTGCCCCGAGGCGGCAGCGCGGCCGGCGGGCGGACAGGCTGGCTCGGGATTCACGGCAGACTCTCCCGAGCGCCTTCGGCCCGCGACACATTCGGAAAGGATTCCCCATGAGTCGGCACGACACGCTGATCATCAAGGACACCCACCGTGGCCTGCTCTACGAGGACGGGGTGTTCCGCGACCTGCTCCCCGCCGGGCGGTTCCACATCCCCCGGCCCCCCGGCCCGTTCCGGTCGTTCTTCGGGACGAGGGCGCCGAGGGTGGAGGTCGTCCTGGTGGACGTCCGGGGCCGCGACCGCACGGTCGTCGTCCAGGACCTGCTCACCGCCGACGGCGTGACGATCTCGGCCAGCTTCGTCGTCCAGTACCGCGTCTCCGACCCGGTCGCCGCGCTCCATCAGGTCAAGAGCTTCGACGAGCGGCTCTTCGCCGAGGTCCAGACCGCCGCCCGGCGGGCCCTCCGGGCGATGAGCGTCGAGGAGGTCATGGGCGGGCGCGACGAGATCGGCGAGGAGCTGCTCCGCCAGGTCCGGGAATCGGCGGCGGGCTACGGCCTGGAGGTCTCCGAGGTCGACTTCAAGGACCTCGTCATCCCCGAGGAACTCCGGCAGGTGTTCAACCGGGCCGTCCTCTCCCGGAGGCTCCGCCAGGCCAACCTCGCCGACCCCCTGGCGATCGTGGGGGCGGGCCAGGAGGACGAGGGGCTCGACCCGGCGTTCGTCGGCCAGGCCGGCGAACCCGACGCCGACGCCGACGACGACGGCCTGATCATCGCCCGGGCCAGCTTCGGCCGCGAGCGCGAGCGCGACCCCGAGCCCCGGGGCGACGGCCTCTCGTTCCGCCCCCTCGGCCTCCGTCGCTGCCAGTCCTGAGCCCGGATCGACGGGCCTTCCCGGCGCATCCACGCAATTTTTTTGACAAACCCGCTCCCTGACCTAGTGTCGAATCGGGCGATCCAGGGTAGGCCCGGCGACTTAGCCATCCAGGGAGCGGCACGATGGGACCACCGGTCCGAACGGTCTGCATCGTTTGTCTTCAAAGCTTGGAAATGTCGAGCGTCGAGGAAGACGTCTCGGGAGCGACCTGCCCCTACTGCGGCCACTGGGTCGACCTCTCCCGGTCCCGCTCCGAGACGCCGACGACCGGCGACAACTTCGCCTCTCCCCCGCCGCAGGAACCCGACGCCCTCACGCCCAGGGACGGGGCCCAGCCGAGGCTCATGCCGGGCCGGATCGGCCGGTTCGTGATCCGGGAGCCGCTGGGCGAAGGGGGTTACGGCCAGGTCTTCCGCGCCTACGACCCGCACCTCGACCGCGACGTGGCGCTCAAGGTCCTCAAGCCGAACCGGCTGGGGGAGAAGGCGTTGGAGCGGTTCTTCCGCGAGGCCCGGGCCGCCGCCCGGCTCGACCACCCGAACATCGTCGGCCTCCACGACGCCGGCCGCGACGAGGGTCGCTGCTGGATCGCCTACCAGCTCGTGCCGGGCCGGACCCTGTCGCTGCTCCGCGACCTGGACCGGCCCTCGATCGACGCCTCGGTCCGGATCGTCCGCGACCTCGCCCTGGCGCTGGAGCACGCCCACGGCCGGGGGGTCTTCCACCGCGACCTGAAGCCGGCCAACGTGCTGATCGACGACTCCGGCCGGGCCCGGCTGACCGACTTCGGCCTGGCCCGCCGGGGCGACGTCGACTCGGACCTGACCGTGGAGGGGACGGTCCTGGGCACGCCCCAGTACATGAGCCCGGAGGCCGCCGCCGGTCGGGCTCACGAGGCCGACGGCCGGAGCGACGTCTACAGCCTCGGCGTGATCCTTTACGAGCTGATCTGCGGCCGTCGGCCGGCCGACGTCCCCAGCGGCGCCCCGCTCTGGCGGTCGACCCGGATCGCCACGCCGCCGACCCCCCGGTCGGTCGACCGGGCGATCCCGATCGTGCTCGACCGGGTCTGCATGAGGGCGCTGGCCTTCGACCCCGAGGCCCGATACCCCGACGCCAGGACCCTGGCCAACGCCCTGACCCGCTATCTCCAGGCGAGGCCGGAGCCCCTGCAATCGCGGCCTCCGAGGTCGCGCCGGGGGGGGCTGGCGGTCGGCCTGATCGTCGCGGCCTCGGCCCTCTGCCTGATTTTAGGGATGAGCCTGCACATCGCCACCCGCGCCATGCCCGTCGCTCTCACGTCCGATATCGCCCGGGTGATCGCCCCGGCCCTGAACCGGCCATCGGAAGTCCACCCGCCCGCGCAGCCCCCCTCGACCGAGCCCCGCCTTCCCTCCCGATCGCCGGACGAGCCCTCAGAGAGCCGGGTCGCCCTGAAGCCGACCTTCGAGGCCGCTTTCGTCCCACCGGCCTTCGAGCTCTGGAACGAGCCGGTCGTCTGGGTGCAGGGGAGCGACGGGTCGAAGGTCCATCGACATGGATGCTCCACCATCCGCCGGTCGAACAAGTCGAAGCTGGTTGAGAAAGGAGACGCACGAGCCGCCATCCGGGCCGGCTTCCACCCGTGCAAGACCTGCTTGAAGCCGCTGAGCCTGGCGGTCGAGGAGCACCCGGGCCCCTGACCCTCTCATGCGACCCTGAGCGAAATTTGTTCCGACCGACGCTCCCGGAGGGCTGACCGACCATCACTTTCGGTGTGCGGCTCTTTGGAGTGCGGGAACCGGGCCCCGCTTTCGGGCCCCGGAGCTTGCTCGGGGCGCGACCGGCGTCGCCCGGAAGGTTCGCGAAGCGGGAGCAAGCTCACGCACTCCAGAAGGCCCGGACGTTCCCAGGGCCCGATTGGCGAGAAGTGACGATCGGTCAACTTTCGACGGCGCGTGAGAGGACCGGCCAGGCGAGGTTTCCCCTCGCGGCCGGACCTGAAGGCATCCGAGGCGGGCGGCCCGGGGCTCAGCGAGGCCGGCCGATGGTGATCAGCACGTCCACGGGGCCGCCGAAGACCGGGTTTTATGCCGGTATGACCGGCTTCGAGGGGGACCGGGCCGTTTTCGGAGGCTTCGCGCCGGCCGCCGAGACGAGACTCGGGGATGGCTGGTAGCACCACGGGGAACCGAGGAGGGATCGCGATTCTTCGAGAACGGCTTTGCGGCTCGAATTAGCCTAATTCCGGGAGCAATGGAGGAGATAGGCGATATGATCGGCCGCCTCTCAGGAGGCATGACGAATCCCCCGTCACTTCGACGCCGAGACATCGCGGCCTCATCGCCGAACGGATCGACGCCGCCAAGTTGCTGACACGAAGGAAGTTCCGAGTTTCGAGGCGCCGACCGAGTGGCGGCTTTCCTGGGGATTTCCATGACGTATGGATATTTTTTACTATTGCCCTGACCAAATATCACGGTTCCCTGTGGTGCTACCGCAGGTTTTGCCTCATAATTTATACCGTTGATATGTTTGATGAGATTCACGGCAAGATTAGGAAGATTGGGGATCTGAAATTTGAGATCTCGGATTTCCGATTTTCCCCAAAGGTCCACCAAAAGTCTCAACGATCAAGGTTTTGAGGCAAGGCCCGTGAGGCGGGTGAGCGGGGGCGAAAACCACCGCCTCCGACTAGGCCGTCTCCTCACCGCTCAGAACTGATCGGCCGACACGACCTCGGCCCCGGCGACGGTCCCCAGGGCCCGCCAGGTCGGGCCGTTGATCGTGTTCTTGATGAACTTGACGCTGCCGTCGCCGAAGAGGGAGTTGACCCCGCCGGGGTGATAGCTCCGGGCGTTGATCGCGGCGAAGGTCGGCCCGCCGTTCTCCTCGTTCATGCCGTTGAGGTCGAGGTCCATGCCCGGATAGGTCACACGGCCGATGATCGCCTTGTTGGGCGGCCAGGCGGTCGTGAAGCCGGCGGCGTGGACGTGGCCGTCGGACCACTCGGTATGGAACTCGAACTGGTTCTGGGTGACGCACCCGCCGTTGTCGTATTCGGGGGCGACCGCGAGCGGGTTGGCCGTCGGGCTGGGGATGTTGTTCGGGTCGTTCACCGAGGGCAGGGGCGTGAACCGGCAATTCGACGCCGCCTGATAGGTCTTCACCTCGGCCATGAAGATGGTCCCGCTCAGGCCGTCGGCGATCTCGGCGAGCTTCCGGCTCCGATCGGGGCCGAACGCCTGGCGGTTGTCGGGCCCGTTGAAGCCGCCCCAGACGAACCAATCGCCGCCGCAGAAGCCGTAATTGGTCACGCCGGAGACGCCGTAATCGTGCGTGGAGGTGACGGGCTTGACCTCGCTCGGGCAGATGAAGGCGGCCACGGTCATCATGATGACGGTGGAGTTGCTCGGGTGTTCCTTGAAGACGCCGATATTGGCCGCGTTGAACAGTGGGTTGCCTTCGAGGTAGGGCAGGATGCGGGCCTGGGCGCTCCAGCCGGTGTCATACGCCACGGTGTTGCCGGTCCCGGACAGGGCCATCGTCATCGGCAGGACGCCGAGCGACGACTCGTAATTGTTGATCGCCACGCCGAGCTGCTTCAGGTTGTTGATGCACCGGGCGCGCCGGGCCGCCTCGCGGGCGGCCTGGACCGCAGGCAGGAGCAGGGCGATCAGCACGGCGATGATCGCGATCACCACCAGCAGCTCGATGAGCGTGAAGCCGGAACGTCGAGGGCGGTGCGGCATCGCGGGCAAGCTCCTGTCGGCATGGCCGGGAACCTTGCCCATCTCAACCGCTCGGCCCGCCGCTGTCAATGAATTGATTAGGAGAAAGCCGCCCCGCCCCGAGGCTTCCGCCGCCGGCCCGGCCGGTCAGTTCGAGTAGAAGCTCGGGAGCGTCAGCAGCTGGCCGCCGGGGTACATGCCGAGGTAGGCGTCGGCCTTCCCGACGGACCTGGCGTGGCCGTCGAGGTAGAGGACGTTCGAGGTCCCGTGGCGGCTCCAGGCGATCCAGTTGTCGAGGGTCGTCGTGCCGAGCCAGATGTCGTAGTCGTCCTGGCGGGGGTCGGCGTTGGGGTCGGTGTCCATCGCGGCGGCGTTCCGCTCGTTGAAGGCGACGAAGTTCGACGAGCCGATGTCCTGCTGGAACCGGGGGAACGTGTACCGGCCGTACCGCCGGGTCTTGTGGCTGAGCAGCGAGTTCATCAGGTAGCTGGTCCGGTTGGTGATCCCGTCGACCAGCCCGGTGGCCGGGTCGACGTAGGGCCGGACCGTGGAGGTGTCGCTCATGCAGCGATAGATCTTCTCGTCGGCGACCTGGACCCCCCCCTTGGCGATCGACTCGTTGGCATAGGCCGGGTTGACGTAGGGCATGATCTTGTCCTCCCAGTAGATCTCGGCGAACGACTCGGCGTCGTCGATCTGGGAGGTCACGTCGGCCTCGAACGGATGGTGGAGGAAGAACTGCTCGCCCCAGTTGTCGAAATACTGCGAGACACCGATCCCGATCTGGTGGAGGTGGCTCTGGCAGTCCATCCGACGTGCCGCCTCGCGCGCCCCCTGGACGGCCGGCAAGAGCAAGGCGACCAGCACGCCGATGATCGCGATGACCACCAGCACCTCGATCAGGGTGAATGCCTTGCGTCGACACATGGTCGTCGCTCCGATTAGATGTCCGACAGGGTCGATCCCGGGAAGTGGCCCGGTAGGGACTTTATGGGAAACGTAATACCGTGTCCAGTAGCCGATACGTTGCATTCGCAGAAGATAATTTGATCGAAAGTCGGGCGACAGGGAAATAGAACAGGGAAAATGGGTAAATTAGAAATGGCGATGTCGAGTTTTCGAGGCGCACCACGATGATTCGAATTCTGAGCTTCGAAGACCGGGCGGCAACCCGGTCGGGGCCTCGACCCTCACGGGCGATCGGGGCCGTACAGAATCCCCTTCCGCGCTTGCCATGCTGGGCGCCTCTGGGCGATGATAAGGGCCTTCCCCCGGTGAGGGTTAGGGTTCCGACATGGCGAAGGGACGCGAGACGCCCTCGGGCGATCGCGGGACCGTGAGAGGAAAGGGCAATCGCGATGAGACGACGGATCGGGCGGGCGTCCCTGGCGGCGATCTCGGGCGCGTGGCTCCTGATGGTCCTGTCCACGACCGACGCCGGGCCGCCCCCGCAGGCCAAGGGAACACCGGGCCGGGAAGACCTCGCCTACAACAAGCCGGCAAGCGCCTCGACTTTCCAGGCCGACGACCTCGCGCCCGGCAACGCCGTGGACGGCGACCCCGAGAGCCGCTGGTGCGCCTCCGACGCCTCGGCGCCCCAGTGGCTCCAGCTCGACCTCGGCCAGCCCGAGACCCTCACCGGCTGCCGGATCTTGTGGGAGCACGCCGACGCCCCGTACTTCTACAAGGTCGAAGGCTCGGCCGACAGCAAGACCTGGACGCTCCTGACCGACCAGACCAAGAACGACTCGCGGGCCCAGGACCGATCCCACCCGTTCGACGCGAAGAGCATCCGATACGTCAAGCTGACCGCGACCGAGGTCGACCCGAGCCACTGGGCGAGCGTCTATTCCTTCATGGTCTTCGGCACCAAACCCGCGCAGGCCGTCGCGAAGGCCGCGCCGAAGAAGGCGGACGGCAAGGCCATCCTCAAGGGGGTCAAGGCGCCGGCGGGGTTTGAGGTCTCGGCCTTCGCCGCGCCGCCGGACGTCCGGTATCCGACCTGCCTGGCGGCCTCCCCGACGGGCGAGGTCTTCGTCGGGATCGACGAGAACGGCTCGCTCGACGCCAAGGCCAACCGGGGGCGGGTCGTCCGCTGCGTCGACACCGACGACGACGGCAAGGCCGACAAGTTCAACGTCTTCGCCTCGATGGACAGCCCCCGGGGCGTCATCTGGGACGACGGGACGCTCTATGTCCTCCACCCGCCGACCCTCACCGCCTTCCACGACGACAACCACGACGGGACGGCCGACCGCTCGGAGGAGCTGGTCAAGGGGATCGGCTTCGACCTCAAGTTCCGCGGCGCCGACCACACGACCAACGGGATCCGCCTGGGGATCGACGGGTATATCTACGTCGCGGTGGGGGATTACGGGTTCATCAAGGCCGTCGGCAAGGATGGCGCGACGCACCAGCTCCTCGGCGGCGGGATCGTCCGGGTCCGGACCGACGGCACGGGCCTGGAGATCGTCTCGCGAGGGCAGCGGAACATCTACGACGTCGCGATCGACCCGTACATGAACCTCTTCACCCGCGACAACACCAACGACGGCGACGGCTGGGACGTCCGGCTCAGCCACGTCGTCCCGACCGGCCACATGGGGTATCCGTCGCTCTTCAAGCGGTTCCCCGACGAGCACATCAAGCCCCTGGCCGACTACGGCGGCGGCTCCCCCTGCGGCTCGCTCTACCTCCAGGAACCTGGCATCCCCAACCCCTTCGGTGACGCCCTCTACACCTGCGAGTGGGGCCGGGGCGGCGTCTTCATGCATCCGCTCACCCCGAACGGGGCGGGCTTCAAGGCCGAGCAGCAGATGTTCCTGGAGATCCCCCGGCCGACCGATATGGACGTCGACGGCCTCGGCCGGATCTACGTGTCGAGCTGGCGGGACGGCGGCTTCAACTTCTCCAGGCCCGACGTCGGCTACGTGATCCGGCTCGCCGTCAAGGACGCGAAGCCGGCGAAGTTCCGCGACCTCAAGGCCGCCGCCGATGAGAATCTCGTCAAGGAGATCGGCTCGGATTCGGCCGTCCTCCGGCTCGCCGCGCAGCGAGAGCTCCTGAAGAGGGGCGTGAAGCCGGCCGCCGCCCGGTTGTTGGAGGCTCTGGCCTCGTCGAAGGGCCCGCTGGCGGGCCGGGTCGCGGCGATCTTCACACTGGAGCAGGGGCTCGGGGTCGCCTCGAACTCGACGCTGTCCGACCTCGCCCGGAAGTCTCCCGAGGTCCGCGAGTTCGCCATCAAGGCGCTGGCCGACCTCCCCGCGCCTGGGGCGACGCTGGCCGACAACCTGGTCGCCTCTTATGTGACCGACCCGAACCCCCGGGTCCGGCTCCAGGCCGCGATCGCGATCGGGCGGCTGGGCCGGCCCGAGAAGGCGTGGGCCCTGCTCGGGCGGATGGGCCGGAACGAGGTCCCGCCCCTGGTCGCCGACCCCGACCCGCTGGTGGCCCACGTCGCGGTCAAGGCGCTGGTCGCCCTGAAGGCCGCCGACGCCTGCCTGGCGGCCCTGGCCGACCCGAAGACCGCCCCCGGCGCCTCGATGGCGCTCCAGGCGATGCACGACCCGAAGGTCGTCGACGGCCTGGCCAAGATCGCCGAGGGCTCGCAGGACCCGGACGCCCGCAAGGCCGCGCTCAAGGCGCTCTGCCGGCTCTACTTCGCCGAGGCGCCGTATGAAGGCAAGTGGTGGGGCACCCGGCCCGACACCAGCGGCCCGTACTACAACGCCGTGACCTGGGAGGAAAGCGAGGCCGTCGGCAAGGCCCTCCGCTCGGCCGTGAAGCAGTCCGACGAGGCGACCTCCCGCTGGCTCCTGGCCGAGATGCTGAAGAACAAGGTGGACTTCGAGGAGACCACGGCGCAGGCGCTCAAGCTCGCCGAGGCCGATCCCGCGCTCCGCTCGGCCGCGACCGACCTCCTGATCGGCCGCCCGAAGCTCTCGCTCGACGCGATCAGATTCCTGGAGAAGCTGGCGACCGCCGACGCCGACGCCTCGGCGAGGGCGAAGGCGATCCGGGGCCTGCTCCGCCACGCGACCCAGCAGGAGGCCCGCGAGTCGGCCCTCCGCGCCCTGGCCGCGATCTCCGGTGACGACAACCCGCCCGCCGAACTCGTCGGAGCCTGGACCGATTACGCCAAGGACGGCCGCCACGCCCGCGACGCCGGCACCTTCGCGAGGCTCGCCGAGGGGCCCGATCCCGGCAAGGGGGTGGTCGGCTACGGCGTCCTCCTCCAGGTCGACGCCAACCCGAAGGCCCCCGAAGGGTCGAAGGCCGACGCGAGGAAGGCGATCGATCGGGGCTGGACGAAACCCGAGACGGCCTCGCGGCTGCTCCGCGCCGTGGCCCTCTCCCGGGCCAACGGCTACGCCCCGCAGGTCCGCGCCGCGATGCTCGACGGCCGGACCGAGGTCCGCCAGGCCGCCGAGTTCGCCGCCCGTCGGCTCAACATCTCGGCGAAGGCCGTCCCGACCGCGACGGCCCCGAAGGCCGGAAGGCCGATCGCCGCGATTCCCTTCGACCAGGTGCTCGCCGCCGTGCTCAAGGACAAGGGAGATGCCTCGGTCGGCGCCCAGCTCTTCGAGAAGCAGGGGTGCGTCAACTGCCACTCCGTCGCCAAGGGCGAGGCGATCAAGGGGCCGTATCTCGGCGACATCTCGACCCGCTACAACCGGTCCGAGCTGACCGAGTCGATCCTCAAGCCGAGCGCGAAGATCGCGCAGGGGTTCGAGACGAAGAAGCTCGCCCTCAACTCCGGCCAGGTCTATGAGGGCTTCGTCGTCCGCGAGGCCGGCGACGAGCTGGAGTTGAGGAACTCCTCGGGCGCCGTCTCCGTGATCTCCAAGAAGGACATCGAGGAGACCGGCAGGTCCGAGCTGTCGATCATGCCCAATGGGCTGATGGACCCGCTCACCCCCCACGACCTGGCCTCGCTCCTGGCGTACCTCGAATCGCTCAAGGGCAAGTAACATGGCGGGCGGGTCGGGCGGCGGTGCCGCTTGACAAACCGTAACCCCCGGCGATGTTGGCCAATTCTGCCTCCCTCTCCCACTGGGAGAGGGCCGGGGTGAGGGGCGTGGCAGGACCAGCCGGGTCGGAATTGACCCATCCGGGCCCCACTCGAAATGCGGCGCCCCTCACCCCCGACCCCTCTCCCGCAGGGAGAGGGGAGACAGAAGGACCTGTAGGGTTAACGTAACGGCTCATCAGACCGTATTGGATCGAATCTCGCGATCCGGCCGTCCTCGCCGACGCCCCAGCCGCCCTCGGCGAACCCGAGGGCGTGGAAGCCGAGGGGCCCGAGCTTCGACCACGACCGCCCCCCATCTCGCGAGAGGTCCGACCCCGAAGGTCCGATGGCGACCACGTCCGACCCGACGAACGCCACGGCGGATCGAAAGCCCGTCGGCCGGCCCCCGTCGGGCGCGGCCCAGGTCTTGCCGCCATCGAAGGTCAGGGCGATATTGCCGGCGGGATCGTCCACGCTCTTGTAGTCGCCGCCGACCGCAACGCCATGATCGGCGTCCCGGAACGCGAGCGAGAAGACCCCGGCCGAGGCGATCCCCGCGCGGATCGGGGTGTCGGCGACCGCCCAGGTCCGTCCCCGGTCGGTCGAGCGGAAGACCCGGGCCCGACCCCCTCCGCCGGTCCCGAACCAGGCGTCCGATGACCCTTGCGCGACCAGGCAGGTCCCGCTCGCGGCGAAGGCCCCCTCGCCCGGCAGGGCCTCGGGCATCCCGGCCCCGGGTACCGGGTCCCACGTCTTGCCGCCGTCGACGGTCGCGAGGATGACGAACCGGCCGTCGACCGGGTCGCCCAGCGCGAGGCCGTGGACGCGGTCCCAGAAGGCGATGGCGTCGAGGAACCCCTTCGGGTCGCGGTTGGTGTAGGGGAGGGTCCAGGTCGCCCCACCATCGGCCGTCCGATAGATCCTCGATAGTTCGCCGGGGCCGATGGACAGCAGGCAGGCGGCCCGGTCGTCGAACGCCTCGACGTCGCGGAAGTCGAGGCTTGTCGAGTCGGGCGGGGCGGCCGATTTCCAGGTCGCCCCGCCGTCGACCGTCCGGACGCACGTCCCCCGGCTCCCGCTCGCCCAGGCGACGCCCCGGCCGGCGACCGACACCCCGCGGAGCCTCGCGTTGGTCCCGCTCTCCTGGAGCTTCCAGGGCCCGGGCGGGACCAGGGCCAGAGGGAATGCCGCGACCACGGCCAGGATCGATTTCATCGGGCGGCCCTCACCGTGCCAATTCGGGTCGGATGTTCACGACTTGACCCGGCTCCCTATTGTTCTCGTGGGCGGCGAAGGGTCGATGGACAAATGGGAGTCAGGTCATGGCGATCGGGGGACGGGTTGAGGGCGGTCGGGGGACGGTCGAGGTGATCCGATCCGACACGCGCGGGCATTTCAATCACGGCTGGCTGGACACGTATCATACCTTCTCGTTCGGGGATTACCACGATCCCCGGCGGATGGGCTTCCGTTCGCTCCGGGTGATGAACGAGGACCGGATCGGCCCCGGGATGGGGTTCGGCATGCACCCGCATCGGGACATGGAGATCCTCACCTACGTCCTCGAAGGGTCGCTGTTCCACCGCGACAGCCTGGGCAACGGCGGGCCGATCCGGGCGGGCGAACTCCAGCGCATGACCGCCGGTAAGGGGATCGTCCACGGCGAGGCCAACGCGTCCGAGACCGAGCCGGTCTACCTTTACCAGATCTGGCTTATGCCCGAGCGCAAGGGGCTGGAGCCCGGCTACGAGCAAAAGTCCTTCGACGAGCGGGGCCGCGCCGGCCGCTGGCAGCTCATCGCGTCGAGGGACGGTCGCGAGGGGTCGTTGACGATCCATCAGGACGCGTCGATCTCCCTTGCCCGGCTGGCGGACGGGGGGCGGGTCGAGCACGACCTCGCCGACGGCCGACACGGCTGGCTCCAGGTCCTCCGGGGCGGGGCGATCGTCGACGGAAACACGCTCCGGGCCGGCGACGGGGCGACGATCGGGCCGGGCGCGAGCCTGGCCGTCGAGGGGGTGGGCGACTCGGAAGTCATGCTGTTCGACCTGGCCTGATTCGGGTCCTCTGGGACGGCTCTTCTTGCTCCCGATCTGAAATCAGAAATTTCGAATCTCAGATCGCGATCAAGGACGATCGCGGAACCCGGACGTGTCGGATCAGACCGACGCCTCGATCGCCCCCCGGCGCTTGAGGCGTCGGCTGACGAGCCAGCAGAGCGTCGCCCAGGCGAGCCCGGCCGACCAGCCGGCGAGGACGTCGGTCGGGTAATGAACGCCGAGGTAGACGCGGCTCACGCCGACGATGATCGACAGGAACGCGGCGAGGGCCAAAAAGTAGAACTTGAGCCGCCGGAGCGTGACCAGGCTCGAAAGCAGGCTGCCGAGCGTCCCGTAGACGACGGCCGACATCATCGAATGGCCGCTCGGGAAGCTGGAGAAATACGCCCGCATCAGGTGAGGGACGAGGTCGGGCCTCGGCCGGTCGAAGGCCTGCTTCAGGAGGAAGCTCAGCCCCCAGCCACTGAGCACCGCCCCGATGACGAACGCCATCGCCGCGTATCGCCGGTCCAGGGCCAGGAACCCGGCGACGGCCAGGGTCGCCAGCCAGAGGGCGACCGTGCTCCCCAGCGCGGTGACGTCCCGCGCCGTCTCCTCCATCCAGTGCGGGCCGATCGGCCGCTCCAGGTCGCCCGGGACCCGGAGGGCCAGCAAGATCCGGTCGTCGAAGTCCTTGGTGTGCCCCTTCACGACTTGCGACGCCAGGAGCACGAAACCCCAGATCGAGGCCACCACGCAGGTCGAGCCCACCAGCACCGCCAGCTCGTGCCCGCCCAGCCATTCGACCAACTTCGAGACTGAATTGCGCATGAATGGCCCGGGTTTGTAGGGTGGGTCGAGCCTCGGGCGAGCCCC
>JAJYDH010000127.1 GCA_021777685.1 Planctomycetota bacterium
GAGCTGGCTCGAAACCTCTGGTGGACCTGGCAGCCCAACGTCACCGGCCTCTTCCGCGAGATCGACGCGGTCCTCTGGCGGGAGACCGACCACAACCCGATCGAATTCCTCAAGAAGATCTCCCCTGAGCAGGTCGAACGGCTGACCGGAGAGGCGGCGCTCCATTCCCGGATCGATTACGC
This sequence comes from Planctomycetota bacterium, assembly GCA_021777685.1. Classification (GTDB taxonomy): domain Bacteria; phylum Planctomycetota; class Planctomycetia; order Isosphaerales; family Isosphaeraceae; genus Tundrisphaera. Next base: position 183 of record JAJYDH010000127.1, read on the forward strand.
GTTCCGGCGGCTCAACGAATACGTCAAGAACACCGACTCCTGGGGCAACCTCTACGCGTCCTGCCTCCGGGCCCGGCCGGTGGCCTATTTCTCGGCGGAGTTCGGGCTCCACGAGAGCTTGCCGATCTACTCGGGCGGCCTGGGCGTCCTCGCGGGAGACCACCTCAAGAGCGCGAGCGACCTGGGCGTCCCGCTGATCGGGATCGGCCTGCTCTATGCCGAGGGGTACTTCCGCCAGAGTCTCGACTCGAACGGCTGGCAGAAGGAGACCTATCTCGCCAACAATCCCGAGATGCTCCCGATCGAGCCGGCCCTCGATCCCGACGGCAAGCCGATCCGGATCTCGATCGAGACCAATGCGGGCGTCCTGCACGCCCGGGTCTGGCGAGCCGAGGTCGGCCGGACGACCCTCCTCCTGCTCGACTCGAAGGTTGACGAGAATTCCGAGTCCGACCGGGCCCTGACCTCACGGCTCTACGGGGGCGACGCCCGGGTCCGGATCAGGCAGGAATTGCTGCTCGGTGTCGGCGGGGTCCGGGCGGTCCACGCGCTGGGAATCCATCCCTCGGTGCTCCACCTCAACGAGGGCCATAGCGCGTTCGCCGGGCTCGAGATGATCCGGATGATGATGGAGTCGGAGGGGCTTCCGTTCGGCGAGGCGGTCCGCCACGTCGCCAGGATGACCGTCTTCACCACCCACACGCCCGTCGCCGCCGGCCACGACCGCTTCCCGGCCCCGCTGGTCGAGGAGCACCTGGGCAAGATCCGCGAGTCGATTCACGTCTCCTACGACGACTTCATGGGGCTGGGCCGGGTCTATCCCGGCGACCTCAACGAGCCGTTCTGCATGACCGTGCTTGCCCTGAAGCTCGACCGCCACGCCAACGGCGTGAGCGCCCTCCACGGCCAGGTCTCCCGGCAGATGTGGCACCCGCTCTACCCGAACCGGCCCGAGGAAGAGGTGCCGATCGGCCACATCACCAACGGCGTCCACGTCCGGAGCTGGCTCGCCCCGCAGATGCACCTCCTCTTCAACCGCCACCTCGGCCCCGACTGGGACCGCAGGATGAGCGACCCGGACACCTGGGCGGGCATCGAGCATATCGCCGACGCCGAGCTCTGGGAGACGCAGCAGGTCCTCAAGGCCGAGCTGATCAACTTCGTCCGGAGGCGGCTCGTGGTGCAGGCCGAGCGGCGGGGCGACGGCGACGAGTTCATGAGGCGCTGCCAGACGGCCCTCGACCTCGACAGCCTGACCATCGGCTTCGCCCGCCGGTTCGCCACCTACAAGCGGGCCGGCCTGGTCCTCCGGGACGTCGAGAACCTCGTCGAGATGGTGAACGCCTCCGACCGGCCGGTCCAGTTCATCTACGCCGGCAAGGCCCATCCGGAAGACCAGTTCGGCAAGGAGCTGATCCAGGGGATCATCAAGCTCACCCGCGACTCCCGGCTCGAGCATCGCCTCGTGTTCGTCGAGGATTACGACATGAACGTCGCCCGCCACCTGGTTCAGGGGGTCGACGTCTGGCTCAACAATCCCCGACGCCCCCAGGAGGCCAGCGGGACCTCGGGCGAGAAGGCGCTGTTGAACGGCGGGCTGAACTTCTCGATCCTCGACGGCTGGTGGGCCGAGGCTTATGATGGGACCAACGGCTTCGCCATCGGCCACGGAGAGGGGCACTCCGTCCCCTCGATCCAGGACGAGCGCGATCACGCGGCGCTCATCAAGACGCTCACATCCGAGGTCGTCCCGCTGTTCTACGATCGCGACGCGACCGGCCTGCCGCTGGGCTGGATCGCCCGGCAAAAGTCGGCCCTCCGCTCGCTGGCCTGGCGGTTCAACTCCGATCGGATGGTCAGGGACTACGTCCTGAACAGCTATCTGCCCGCGGCCGGCGGCCATTCTTGCGCGATGCCCCGGAGCTAGGCCGGCCCGTCGACGCCCCTCGCGAATCCCGACGATGATCGAGCGTCGTCGGTCGAGTCCGGCCAGGCGGGCCTCCGGAGATGATCCAGGGTGCTTCCATGATCGGCCAGTCGCTGGGTTCCTATCTGATCGAGGCCGAGCTGGGCTCGGGCGCGATGGGCGTGGTCTATCGCGGGTTCAACAAGGCGAGAAACCGCACCGCGGCCGTGAAGGTGATCTCGGCCGACCAGGTCGGTAAGGGGAAGTCGCTCGATCGTTTCAAGCGAGAGATCGAGATCCTCAAGCAGTTCAACCACCCGAACATCGTCCGGATCGTCGGGGGGGGTGTCTCTGGCGGCAAGTACTACTACGCGATGGAGTACATCACCGGGCCGACCCTGGACAGGGTGCTCGGCGAGCGCGGCCAGCTCCCCTGGCGAGAGGTGGTCGACCTCGGAATCCAGCTCTGCGACGCCCTCCAGTTCGCCCACGACCATCAGGTCGTCCACCGCGACCTGAAGCCCTCCAACCTGATGGTCACGGAGACCGGCCAGCTCAAGCTGACCGACTTCGGGATCGCCAAGCGACTCGACGCCACCCAGGCCCTCACCGCGACCGGCCGGACCCTGGGCACGGCCGCGTACATGGCCCCCGAGCAGATCCGGGGCACGCCCGAGATCAGCCACAAGACCGACCTCTATGCCCTCGGCGCCGTCTTTTATCAGATGCTGACCGGCGACCCGCCGTTTAAAGGGGCCACGGCCCTCGTGCTGATGCACGCCCACATGAACGAACCGGCCCCACGTCCCAGCGACAAGGTCGAGGACATCCCGAAGGCCCTCGACGACCTCGTCGTGACCCTGATGGCCAAGGCTCCCCAGGATCGGCCCTGGGACGCGACGGCCGTCGGCGAGATCCTCAAAGGGCTGAAGGAGAAGGCCTCTCGGCGGGAGGCGATCCCGATGGTCTGGCCCGAGGCCGGAAGCCCCGCCTCGATGCCCACCCGCGACGAATACTTCGACCCGGCCCAGACCAGGCCGGTCAAGACGACCAGGAAGAGCAAGCGGAAGAAGGCACAGAAGGCACGTCTCGAAGTCGCCGGGCTGGTCGGTGCCCTGGTCGTGGTCGCCGGGCTGATCGGCTATCTCCTCTGGCCCCGGAGCGCGAGCAGCCTGTACAGCCACGCCGAGACCTTGATGGCCTCCGCCGACCCGCTCGACTGGATCAGGGCCCGCGACGAATTCCTCGACCCTCTCGACCGCAATTACCCCAGGCATCCCTACCGCGAGCGGACCGAAGCCTGGCGAGATCGGATCGACCTCCGCGACGTCGAGCGGCGGGCCGAGATCCTGGAGAAGCCCAGCCTCGTCGCCTTCGCGAAGCCCAAGAACGAGGCCGAGGCGACCTACCAGCATACCTTCGAGGAGGCCGAGGCGGCCCACAAGATTCACCACGATCGGGACGTCGAGGCGTACTGGCGGGCGATGGAAAAACAGCTCACCCGCGAGGACCGCGAGAATCGGGGATGGGTCCTCCTGGCCAGGTCGAAGGCCGAGGCCATCGCGAAGGAGATCGACCTCCGACGCAAGACGGTCGCCCAGCTCCTCGCCAAGGCCGCCATCCCCGATCAGCTCTCCGGAAACGAAACGGCAAGGCGGTACACCCGGGAGACCCTCACCGACCTCGTCAAGCGGTTCGATCCCTATCCCGACGTGTCCGACCTGGTCGACCAGGCCAGGGCCTGGCTGGTCGCCGACCGGAAGGAGATGGAGGGGTCCGGCACGGCCTCCCCCGCCGAGGCCGAGAAGCCCGCGCCCTCGACGAAGGGCCCGGTCCCGGCCTCGCCGACGAGCCCTTGAACCGAGGGCGATCTTTCGAGATCAGGGCACGGGCAGCCACGTCAAGGTTCCGGCCTTCATGTCCGGGACCAGGAGCGTCCGACCGTCCGGGGTGAGCGACAGGTCGGCCGCCGACTGGAACCTGTCGGAGATCATCGTGGGCGGCTCGAAGTCCGAGTTGATCCGGAAGACCCGGCCGTTCTTCCAGTCTCCGACGAAGAGCCGTCCTCTCGCATCCCTGGCCAGGCCATCGGTCCCGCCGAATCCTCCGCCAACCCTCTGGGCGGTGCTGGTCGTCATGTCGTAGCGGTAGAGGTCTCCCAGGCCGAAATCGGCCACGAAGATATGGTCGGCGTCGTCCACGAGCACGCCGTTGGGAACCTCGATCCGGGGCGACGTCAACTCGCCGTCCAGCACCATAGCGACGCCCCGCTTCGCGTCGACCCGGAAGACCGCCCCCTTCTTGCCCGCACGGTCGCCCGAGTCGGTCACGTAAAGGTTGCCTCGCCCGTCCGACGCGATGTCGTTGAGGAACAGCGGGGGCCTGGGGAATGCCTCGGGACCGACGTAGACCTCCGTCTTCCCCCTGGAATCGACCCGCCAGACCTTCGTCACGTCGGCGACGAAGAATTGCTCGCCCACGACGACGAGGCCCTTGGGGTCGTCCAGGCCGGCGGCGAACGTGATGATCTTCCCCGAAGGCTCGACGATCACGATCGAGCCGTCCCCCTTCTTGTCACGCTCCCCGATCATGGTGACGTAGACCTTGCCCCCCGGCCCGACGGCCGCCGACTCCGGGTTCTTCAAGCCCGAGACCGTCGTCGGAGGATCGGCGGCGCGAGCCGCCGACATGATCACGGCCAGGGCGATCACGGTTGAGGTCCGGGCAACAACGGTTTTCCCATTCATGCGAGCTTCTCCAAGATTGAATTTGGGTCGGGTTCTCGGATGGTGCGATCCCAAGCCTCGGAATCGATAAGATCCATCGATCGAGCGCATGTCAACCGTTCCCTCTCCTCGGAGGATTTCCCATCCCGCTTGATCGGACGATCCGGCACACTCCTCAATTTCCGCAAATTTCCAATAACTCCCATACCTCCAAACCTTCTTAAGTTCCCAAGATTTACTTCCGATACCAAAGCCTAGGTTGAGGTCGGTCAACGGTTTCCCTTCGGCGAAGCCCGGACGATTCGGGGCCGGTGTGCCCTTGATTCGGACGGCGAAGGCCGGGGAGTCGCGGTTCGATCGGCCATCGACGGGCGGTATTCGGCAGCTCCCGACCGGCGGTGGAGGCCGCGGCGGTCGGCGGGATGTCGGCAGAGACTGGATGTTTTCGCGGCCCGACGTGGAGCGGACGGCTCGCCTTCGAGCCTCGGGGCGGACACCCCGCGGAGCCCCGTCGGGACGGCTCGGCCCGGACCCGGGGCGGACCCACTCACGAACGACCGACGACGAGGATCTTCATGGCCCGTATTCGCCGACACCGCCGAGACACGGTGCAGAGCCCCCTGGAGACCTATCTCCGGGAGATCAATGAGACGGCGCTCTTGACCGCTGACGAGGAGAAGATGCTCGCCCGGAGGATCTCCGATGGCGACGGCGGCGCCCGCGACCGGATGGTCCGCGCCAACCTCCGGCTGGTGGTCAACATCGCCCGAGGGTACGTCGGCAAGGGTCTGGCCCTGCAGGACCTGATCGAGGAGGGGAACCTCGGGCTGCTCAGGGCCGTCGAGGGGTTCGACCCCGAGGTCGGCACGCGGTTCAGCACCTACGCCAGCTACTGGATCAAGCAGTCGATCAAGCGGGCGCTGGTCAACACGGCCAAGCCGATCCGGATACCGGCCTACATGGTCGAATTACTCTGCAAGTGGCGCCGGATGGCCGCCGACCTGCAGGACTCGCTCGGCCGGCCCGCGACGGTCGAGGAGATCGCCCGGGCGCTCGAACTGCCCAAGAAGAAGCTGGCCATCGTCAAGAAGGCGATCAAGGTCTACAACCTGGTGCCCCAGACCGACCAGCCCGAGAACGGCTGGAGCCTGGGCGAGATGCTCATGGACGAGCGGATTCGCGCCCCGGACGTCGAGATGGTCGAGGCCGACAACCTGAAGCTGGTCATGCACCGGCTCGACGAGATGGACAAGCGCGAGGCGATCGTCCTCCGGATGCGGTTCGGGCTCAACGACGCCCCGCCCAAGACGCTCAAGGAGATCGGCGAGTCGCTCGGCCTGACCCGGGAACGAGTCCGCCAGATCGAGAACGAGGCGCTGGGCAAGCTCTCGGCCGCGTTCCTGGCCGACTGACGACGCTTCGAAGGTGAACTCGCCCGGTGCCGTCGAGCACCGGGCGAGGGCGACCTCGTTCGACCTCAGACCCCAAGTTCGGTCGAGCTGATCCGGCGACGTCCCCGGTAAAGCAGGCCGGCGCCGCAGGCGAGCAGGACGACCAGCGCGGTCGGCTCGGGCGCGGGGCTCGGGACCGTCGAGATGATCGGGTGGGTGTTGGTCAGCACCTTCTCGCTCGAGAAGTCGGCGGTGAAGACGCCGTTGAAGGTGCTGTTCGCCTCGGCGGTCACGCGGACGTAAGCCTCCGGCCCGTAGAGCGACGCCAGCGACCCGCCCGTGATCTGCAAGGTCATGTCGAAGAGATCCTCGTTCCCGACCATCGGCTTCAGGGTCTGCGAGCCGAACGCCGTCGGCGTCCCCGACAGCAGGACCCCCGAATAGCTCTGGCCGTCGATGACGACCGTGCCGACGATCTGGAACGAGTTCCGCGAGCTGTTGACCAGGTTGCCGTTCGAGTCGAGGACCGCCGTGACCTTCTCGGAGAGCGAGTTGTCGGCGTTGGCCGTCACGGGCGACTCGACGAATCCGCCGCCGGGGGTCGTCCCGCTGGTCAGGAGGAAGGGGACGTTCGAGAGGGTGAAGACGCCGGTCTGGGACGACTGGTTATAGACGTAGCTCTGCGAGCCGTTGGCGAACGCGGTGACGTCCGGATATTCGCGGGTGTCGTTGGGCCGGAGCAGGGCCGCCGGGGCCGAGGGGGCGACGGCGGCGATGATGAGCGCGGTCAGGCCGAACTTGAGGGCAAAGCTGTGCATCCGTTGCATGTGGGTTCTTCCTTGTAGCGGGCCGTCGACGGATCTTTCCCGGGTGCGATCGAGTTGCGACGGAAAGATGCGTAACACGGCGCGGCGGCAGATGGTCCGACTCATCCGAACCTGACCGGACCTGGCCGGCGCGCGATGTCTCGCGCGGTACCAGGCGGACGCCCTCCGGGCGCCGGCGGTTCGAGGCCAATCAAGGGCGAAGGTGACGACGAGGCGACTCGGGAACGTCGGCCCTCGGGGGCCGGGCGGCATTCAGGCGAGTCAATCGTGGGGGTCGGCCGAGATGGGGTGGAGGACCATCCGGAATCCGTTCCGAGGTTTTGCCTGCTCCAGGGGCCACGCGCCCTCAGTCGTTGAGGGGCGTCGTGCGGGCGACCCGATCCGGCCCGAGGCCGGACGGGTGCGGAGCGGCGGTGATTAAAACCGCCCTGGCCCGGAGTGTCAATCGCGATTTTCCGCCCAATCGAGAAACGTCCGGGTGAGACGACGACGGTCGGGCCGTCGGACCGCCTTGTCCCCGGGGCGGTCGGGCGAGATAATGCGATTTGTCACCTTGCTCGCCATGCTTCATCCCGGATGCTCGTCTCTTGTCGACCGCCGAACTGCCCCTCATCGACCGATCGCCGACTCTGACCAGGCCCGAGCTCCTGGCTCCCGCCGGAGATCGGACCTGTCTGATCGCGGCCGTCGAGAACGGCGCCGATGCCGTCTATTTCGGCCTCCGGGCCCACAACGCCCGTGCCCGCGCCGTCAACTTCGAGCCGGCCGAACTGCCCGATGTTATGGAATTCCTCCATCGGCGGGGCGTGAAGGGGTATGTCACGCTCAACACCCTGGCGTTCCCAGGCGAGCTTGAAGGACTGGAATCCACGATCCGACTGGCGGCCGAGTCCGGGGTGGACGCCCTGATCGTCCAGGACATCGGCCTCGCCCGCCTGATCCGGGCCGTCACGCCCGACCTGGAGATCCACGCCTCGACCCAGATGTCCATCACCGGGGCCGAGGGTATCCGGCTCGCCAGGGAACTGGGATGTTCCCGGGTCATCCTCGCCCGCGAGCTTTCCCTCCGCGAGATCGCCCGGATTCGCGAGGAATCCGAGTTGCCGGTCGAGGTCTTCGTCCACGGGGCCCTCTGCGTCGCCTATTCCGGCCAGTGCCTGACCAGCGAGGCGCTTGGCGGCCGGTCCGCCAACCGGGGCGAGTGTGCCCAGGCGTGCCGACTGCCTTACGAGGTGGTCCGGGACGGCGAAGTCCTCGACCTCGGCGACATCAAGTATCTCCTGAGCCCCCAGGACCTTGCGGCATACGACCTGGTGCCACAATTGATGGAGCTGGGCGTCGCCAGCCTGAAGATCGAGGGTCGGCTCAAGGCCCCGGAGTACGTGGCCAACATCACCCGCCACTACCGCCAGGCGATCGACACCGCCGCGCTCGGCCGTCCGGTCGAGTTCGACCGTCGCGACGTCCAGGAGATGGAACTTTCATTCTCGCGAGGGTTCAGCCACGGATTCTTCGACGGGGATAATCACAAGATCCTGGTCCGGGGCGACCACGCCAAGAAGCGGGGGATCTTCGTCGGTGAGGTCCGGTCGGTCGTCGGGTCCAGAATCCGGCTCGACCTCGCCGCTCCCGTCAAGCCGGGGGATGGCCTGGTCCTCGACGGTGACGATTCGGCCGGCATTCCCGAGCAAGGCGGCAGGGTCTACGAGGTCTTTCGCCTAGCCAGGGGACGGGCCGGCCGAGACGTCGCCACGGCCATCGGTCCCGAGGGCCTGTCCGCCGGCCCGGCGGAATTAGGCTTCGGCCGCCACGACCTGGACGTCCGCGAGGTCCGGCCCGGCCAGCGCGTCTGGAAGACCGACGATCCCGAGCTGACCCGACGGCTCCGCCAGTCGTTCGAAGGCGCCCCGCGACGGAAGGTCGCCCTGTCGATTCGCCTCCGGGCCGTCGTCGGCGAGCCGCTCTTCCTCTCGGGCCGGGCCGCGAACGGGTCGACGGCCGAGGTTAGCACGGACGAACCCCTGAGCAGGGCGGACAACCAGCCCGCGAGCACGGAAGACCTCCGGTCGCAGTTCGACCGATTGGGCGGGACCCTGTACGAGCTGTCGGAGTTCGCCGCCGAGATCGAGGGGGCGCCGTTGGTCCCGCGGAGCGTCCTCAACGCCCTCCGCCGCGAGCTGATCTCCCGGCTCGATGCGTGCTCATCGACGCCTCGCCGGACGATCGCCGGCGACCGCGTCTTGCAGGCCCTCCGGCCCCCGATTGATCCGACGATCCCGGACGAGTCAAAACCGACCCTCTCCGTCCTCTGCCGAACGACCGGGCAGATCGAGGCCGCGGTCGCCGCGGGCATCACGACGATTTACGCGGACTTCCAGGACATCAAGCTCTACCGGGAGGCCGTCTCCCGGAAGGGCACGGGCACGACCCTCTTCCTGGCGACTCCGCGCATCCAGAAACCGGGCGAGGCGAATATCTTCCGGTTCCTGGGCAAGCAAGGGGCTGACGGCATCCTCGTCAGGAACGCGGGCGGCTTGCTCTACTGCGCCGAGAACGAGATCCCTTTCGTTGCGGACTTCTCGCTCAACGCGGCCAACGAACTCTCGGTCGCCTTCTTCAAGGGCAGGGGGGCTTTGCGGGTCGCCGCCTCGTATGACCTGAGCTTCGAGCAGCTCGAAGACCTGGTCCGCTCGGTCCCTCCGGATTGGCTGGAGGTCGTGATTCACCAGCAGATCCCGATGTTCCACATGGAGCATTGCGTCTTCTGCGCCGTGCTCTCTCCGGGCACCGACAAGACCAACTGCGGCCGGCCTTGCGACCGCCACGACGTCAAACTTCGCGATCGGGTCGGGATGGAACATCCCCTCAAGGCCGACGTTGGCTGTCGGAACACCCTCTTCAACGCCGTTCCCCAGACGGCCGCCGAGTACCTACCTCGGCTCATCGATCGAGGGGTCAGACACCTGCGTCTCGAATTCCTCGACGATTCGCCGGCGGAAGTGGCGCGGACCATCGGCCTCTACGCCGATGCCATCTCCGGCCGGCGAGACCCCAGGAGCCTCTGGCGGGATCTCAAGGCGACCGGGAAATATGGCGTGACCCGAGGCTCTCTGGCGATCCTCTGAGCTTCGCGGATTGTCCTCGGATGGTGGAACCCGATCTTTTTCGAGTCGGAGAGGCGAACGCGATGACCACAACGCTCCGGCATGTCGGCGACGACCTCGCCTTGATCCTCGACCCGGCGGCGCTCGCCTCGCTCGGCATTGATGATGAAACAAGTCTCGAAGTCTCCATCGATCAGCATGGAATTCACATCAGGCCAATCTCCGGCGACCATCGTTCTCGCGTCATGGCCTCCGCCCTGAAAATGATGGAGATCCACGACGAGACATTTCGGAAGCTCGCCCAATGAGCCCGACTTTCCTGGAAATCGAGGATGACCTGGCACTCCACGATCTCCACTTGCGACGCTACGGCGGCTCCGCTGGGATTCGCGATCGAGGGCTCCTCGAATCGGCCGTGGCCCAGGCCAGGGCCGGCTTCGGCGGCGAATACCTCCACGCGGACCTCGCGGCGATGGCCGCGGCCTACCTCGTCTCGATCGTCAAGAATCATCCTTTCATCGACGGCAACAAGCGTGCGGGATTGGCCTCGGCGCTCACGTTCCTCGATCTGAACGGGATTGCGATCGACCATTCCTCGGCCTTGCTCTACGATACGACGATGGCCGTCGCCGAGGGCCGGCTCGACAAGGACGGGCTGGCCGAGATCTATCGCGGTCTCGCGTCCTCGAAGGGCTGATGGGCGTTTCTGGGGTCCGCGACGCGGCGAACCGAGGGGTCGAATGGAACGAGTGGCCGTGGGATTGCTGGGGCTGGGGACCGTCGGGTCGGGCGTGGCGCGGCTGCTGGTCGAGCAGGAAGGGCGGATCGGCCGCCGGACGGGTCGGGACGTCGAGTTGAGATGGGCCGTGGTCCGCGACCCGGGCCGCGCGAGATCGGCCCCCGTCCCGGCCGGGCGGATCACCTCGGACGTCCGGAAGGTCCTCGACGACCCCGAGATCGGCGTCGTCGTCGAGGTCATGGGGGGCATCCGGCCGACGCTCGACATCCTCCTCGAAGCCCTGGCCCGCGGCAAGGACGTGGTCACGGCCAACAAGGCCCTGCTGGCCGAGCACGGACCCGAATTGTTCGCCCAGGCCCGACGCCACGGCCGGGCGATCGCCTTCGAGGCGAGCGTTGCCGGCGGCATCCCGATCGTCCAGGCGCTCGGCGTCGGCCTGGCGGCCAACCAGGTCCAGGCGATGGCGGCGATCGTCAACGGGACCTGCAACTTCATCCTGACCTCGATGGCCCGGGACGGCCTCTCTTACTCCGAGGCCCTGGCCAGGGCGCAGGAACTCGGCTACGCCGAGGCCGACCCCACGCTCGACGTCGACGGCACCGACACCGCCCACAAGCTGGCGGTCCTCGCCCAGCTCGCCTTCGGGGCGAGCGTGACCACCGTCGACATCCCCCGGCAGGGGATCGACCGGCTCCAGCCGGCCGACATCACCTATGCCGCCGAGCTGGGTTACGCGGTCAAGCTGCTCGCGCTGGCCAAGCTCTCCGGGGCGGGGCTCGAACTCCGGGTCGCGCCGACGCTGGTCCGCCGGGGCACGCCCCTCGCCGACGTCGCAGGCCCGTACAACGCCGTCCGGGTCGTCGGCGACGCGGTGGGCGACACCCTGTTCTACGGCCGAGGGGCCGGCGCGATGCCGACGGCCTCGGCCGTGGTCGCCGACCTCATGGACGTCGTCATCGGCCGGGCCGCGCTGACGTTCCGGGCCATGAACCTCTGGTCGGGCGATCAGGCCGCCCCGAAGCTCGTCGCCAACGACCAGGTCCGGAGTCGCTACTACATCCGATACACCATCGCCGACCGTCCGGGCGTGATCGCCGCCATCGCCCGGGTCCTGGGAGACCACAAGATCAGCATCGCCAGCCTGATCCAGCACGAGCCGGGCGACGACGCCCCGCCCGACGCCCCGGTGCCCCTGGTGATGATGACCCATCTGGCCGTCGAGGCCCACCTGCTCGACTCCCTCCGCGAGATCGACCGGCTCGACGTGGTCCGGGCGCCGAGCGTCTGCCTGGGCGTCGAGGAGTAGGAGCCGGATGGTCGGCCCTCCGGGCGGATTCCGGCAGGCCCGGCCGGAAACCGGAATCAAACGGCCTCGAAATCCGGATAATATCATCGGAACGACAAGATCCGGGGCCGAAACGGTTCCCGCCGGGATGGGCCCGCGTTGGGTTGGAATTGTGCCGGGGACGACGCGCGTTGGGTTGGAATTTGTGGGGCGCTCGCGATCTCACCGGTCGATGGGTTCGACTTTGATCGAGGTCGCGACCATTGGGTTCGCCTTTTTCGGTCGAGTCGGCCCGGCGGTTGGCTTTGTCTGACGCCACGCCAGGGCTCGGCCGGGTCGGCATGACATGCGGAGACGGGATCGCGATTGGGTTGGAATTTTGCGAACCTCCCGGCCGTGACTACTGGGTTCGTGGGTTTGTTCCCCTGGGTCGGGCCGATCGAATTCGCGAACGTTCCAGGTCCCCGCTTGATCGCGACCACGCCCGATTTCCCGGAGGCATTTTCGCCTCAACCTGATATTTCCCAGTTGATTGCGTCGCGAAATATTTTTTCTACCCACGCTCGATTTCCCCGGGAAATCGAACGTGGCCCTGCCCGTCGATTCGCTCAGGGTTGCTCCGCTGACGGTTCGGCGCGGGCGCCCTTTAAAACCACGCGGGGCAATCGTTAAGATGGGACGCTTCGACTTCCGCACGCCGATCGTCCGAGACCGCCGAACATGGCCCAGAAATTCGCGATCGTGATCCCCGACGGGGCCGCCGACGAGCCCCTCGACTCGCTCGGCGGCCGGACGCCGCTCCAGGCGGCGAGGATTCCCTCGATGGACGCGATCGCGCGAGAAGGGGTCCTCGGCCGGTCCAAGAACGTCCCGGCTCGGTTCCTGCCCGGCAGCGATGTGGCGACCCTGAGCCTTTTCGGCTATGACCCCGAGCAGGTCTTCACCGGGAGGGCTCCCCTGGAAGCCGCCGCCGCCGGCGTTGCCCTCGGGCCGGACGACTGGGCGGTCCGCTGCAATTTGATGACGATCCGCGACGGCCGGCTGAGCGATTTCACCGCCGGCCACATCACGTCGGAGGAAGG
>JAJYDH010000128.1 GCA_021777685.1 Planctomycetota bacterium
GGCCAGACCGGGCGCGTTATCAGAGAGTTCCAACTTGGCGTCGTGCAGTTCTGCCCCGCCCGGTGCGCGCGGCTTCGACTATTACTCCGCCAAGGACCTCGCCATGGTCGAAGACGCCGACTACGGCTTCATGCTCTGGGACGGCGCCAGCCGCGGCACCCAAAACGATATCGTTCAACTGCTGCGCCGGAACAAGCCGACCGTGGTTTACCTGGCGTCGGAAAAGCGATTTGCAACACTACGCGAAGAGCCCGAAGTTCTGCAGCTACTCAACTCCCAGGGATCGGCCAAACCGAACCAAGCCGTGCTTGACCTCGAGCCCCCTGCGGAACCTGGCCCGAAACCGAGAGCGCGCAAGATTTCCGCTTAAAACCTCGCGGTCACCAATTCGCCCTCAGTGGCGCGAGCCGGGGAGTAAAAAATGTGGGCCGGGCTGAACGCCAAGTACCAATGAAGAGATCCGCAAGAACCCGACAGCCCGCGCCGGAGGGTGCCCGGCAGCGGTCGCACCAGCCTGCGGGTGGCGCTAACACCCTGATCGATCGTCTCAACGACAACGACTTGGTGCTCAAATGCCTCACGCGCGCCGTCTCCCGCGCCGTCCAGCAGCACAAGCGCGCCGGCAACCCCATCGCCGTCTGGCGCGACGGTCGGGTCGTCCTGCTCGGTCGCCCAGCTATGGATCATGTTCCGGGGGCCGACCTTGGCCTTCAGCTCGGGCGGGTAGGAGTGGAACGCCGGGTCTTCCATCGCGTCGAGATGGTAGAGGTAGCCGAAGAACTCGTCGAACCCGTGGACCGTGGGCAGGTACTCGTTGAGGTCGCCCAGGTGGTTCTTGCCGAACTGGCCGGTGGCATAGCCCATCGACTTGAGCGCCGAGGCGATCGTGGGCGCCGTCGAGGGCATCCCGACCCTCGCGCCGGCCTGGCCGACGGTGGTGAGCCCGGTCCGGATCGGCAACTGGCCGGTGATGAAGTTCGCCCGGCCCGCCGTGCAGCTCGGCTCGGCGTAATAGTCGGTGAAGAGCATCCCCTGCGAGGCGAGCCTGTCGAGGTTCGGCGTCCTTCCGGCCATCATCCCCCGGTGATAGGCGCCGATGTTGAACCAGCCGACGTCGTCGCCCATGATGAAGACGATGTTCGGCTTCTTCGTCGACGACTTCGAGGCGGCCTGGGCCCCCGCCACGGGCTCGGCGACGGCCAGGGCGAGCAGGCGATCCTTCGCCAGCCCCTCGGAGCAGCAGGCGGGCGGGGCGGCGGCCGGGGCGGTCGTCGCCGGCGCCGTCTCGGCCTTCGACCTCGGCGTGAAGTCCAACTTCGCCGCCACGAAGCCGAGTATCGAGCCCAGCCCCAGGCATGCCAACCATCTCATCGGGCCAACGGTCATCGTGAGCATCCTCGGGGTTCGACGGCCAGGACAGGCCGACCGATTGAAGCCGAACGGGCGGGCCGATTCAAGCCCTTTGCAGGAATTCATATCGCCGGCCCATCATGGCGACGGGCCCCGGCTCACGGCCCCGCCTTGACGCACCGGAAGCCCAGGTGGTTGCTGGCGCTGGAGACCTCGCCCTTGCCCCGGGCGCCGATCAGGTAGCGCGTGCAATACTGCTCGGTGCAGAGGAACGACCCGCCCCGGTGGACCCTCTTGGGCTGCGACGGCTCGGCCGGGTCGTACCCGCTGGGCGGGCCCTTGGGATTGTAGGACACGCGGCCGGACTTGGCGCCCTGGGCGTAGGTGTCGGGCCGATACCAGTCCGAGCACCACTCCCAGACGTTCCCGGCCATGTCGTGCAGGCCGTACCCGTTGGGCGGGAACTGCGCCACCGGCGCGATCCCGGCGAAGCCGTCCTCGGCGGTGTTGGCGATCGGGAACTTCCCCTGCCAGATGTTGGCCATCCACCTGCCGCCGGGCTTCAGCTCGTCGCCCCAGGAGTACGGCCTGTCGACGAGCCCCCCCCGGGCGGCGAACTCCCACTCGGCCTCGGTCGGGAGCCGCTTGCCGGCCCAGCGAGCATAGGCCTCGGCGTCCTCGAAGGCGACCTGCACGACCGGGTAGTTCCCCCGGCCCTCGATGTTGCTGGCCGGCCCCTCGGGATGACGCCAGTCGGCCCCCTTGACGTAGGACCACCACCGATAATGGTCGTCGAGCGGCACCGCGCGGTCGGGCGGGGTGAAGACGACCGAGCCGGCCACGAGGTTCTCGGGCGGGGCGCCGGGGAACTCGGCGGCGGTCGGCGTCCGCTCGGCGACGGTCTTGTAATCGGTCGCGCGGACGAAGGCGGCGAACTGGTCGTTCGTCACTTCGGTCCGGTCGATCCAGAACCCGTCGACGGCGACCCGGTGGATCGGCCGGGCGTCGGCCATCGCGTCGCCGCCGCCGTGGGGGAGCGAGCGGGGGTCCTGCGCCCCCATCGAGAACTCGCCGCCGGGAATCCAGGCCATCCCCGCAGGGGCCGGTCCGCTCGGGGCCGACGTCCCCCGGATCGCGACCGGGGGAGCGGGCTCGACCTTCGCCGACGAGGCGGCCGGGCCCGGCGAGGGGGCCGGCGGGCGGTTCCACCACCGGACGCCCGCCCAGGCCCCGACGGCGGCGACCAGCACCAGCCCCGCCTGGAGCATCCATCCCATCGACCGCCCCGGCTCGGGTGCGACGCGCGTGCTGGACTTCGACATCGGGAACCTCATCACGATCGACGACCGGCCGAACCTCATGACCTTCAGACCGTTATATCGGGCGGCCGTCTCCCTGTCGCCCCATCCCGGCAAGATGTCGGGCGGCGTCGAGGCCCACCGATCCAGGGCGATGGATTTATCGGGCGGCCTAGGCGTCCGCCCGGCACGGGCCCGACCGCGAGGCCGTCCGGCCAGGGATCTGGCCATGTGTCGCCCTGTGAGGCTGATCAACGCTCCCAGCAAATCCTTCCCCCGCATTCGAACATTCATGAACGGACTCGAAGAGCCCAAGATACAGCGGCAGCTTCTCCCGCGAGCCCCCCCGGTTGGGACACAACCACGACCGCGACAGCGACCAGAAGCCCTTGATGGTGTTGACATGGACCTCGCGGAAACCATCACCGTCCTCGTCGCGAGCGAATTCCCCGGCCGCGTGGCACACCGTCCGATGGCTGTACCCCCACCTGGTCAGTCGAGCATGCACCCTTCGGCCGTCGTCGGCGGGGTGTCGCCCTATTTTCACCGCCCCGGGATGTTCCCTATGTCCATCCGCCACATAGACTTCATCACATTTTCCCTCGCCGCCGAGGACCTCGGCTGGCTTGCATTCGTCGATCCCTTCGCGGAGCTGAGTGGCCATCTTCCGGGCGTCGTCGGGGTCGAGATTCAGCTCGTATCCGACCTGCTCATTCGAGAGATTCGGCCCCAGGAAATCGAGGCACAGGATCCGGACCCACAACGGTTGATGATGGCCGGCGAAGACGGTCCCGGTCAAGTCGTCGAAGTGTTTCTGACAGGACCGGCACCGATAGCGCTGAGGTTCGGTTTGAGTCGAATCCTGCCCCTGTTTGGTGATCGCCACGGAGTCGGAATGGGGACAGTTGACGCCGTCGGGCCATCGCAACTCGCGAGCGGTCTCGAAGCACTTGAAGTCGTCGATGAGGTTCTGGATGTTGACCACCGTCGCTGACCTCGCGATCCTGGCATGCGGCGACCGCATGGAATCAATCAAAGAGACGGAAGAAGGCGGATTCTACTCCTCGCGAGGTTGTCCCGACATGGCCGCCTGGAATCCCGGATGAGCCTTGCTGGATTCCGTTCCAAACCTGGAAGTAACGCTCAGGTCGTTTGCTTGAAAGACTCCGAGGGTCCGCAGAGACAAGGAATCCTCGCGGCAAATAATCAATACATTAATATATATAAAAGAATTTTATCACATCCGCCTCCCGGCTCAGATCGGGGTTGAAGGCGATAGCGGCCCTGGCGCAAGGACACGCCGCCCAGCCACCGAACGTCGGTTGAATCCCGGTCACGGGCTTGATGAGTGCCCCCGAACTTGATTCCACATTATCGACAACATAGGATTCCGGCATCGAAGTGGTGGACCTCCGGGATCAGGGGAGCGATCAAAGCGATGGAATACCGACAGCTCGGCGGCTCGGGATTCGTGGTCCCGGAGCTGAGCCTGGGGACGGGCACCTTCGGCGGCGGCAACGAGTTCTTCCAGGCGTGGGGGGCCAGCGACGTCGCCGAGGCGACGCGATTGGTCGATATCTGCCTCGAAGCCGGCCTGACCATGTTCGACTCGGCCGACATCTACTCGCACGGGATGGCCGAGGAGATCCTCGGCCAGGCCATCAAGGGGCGTCGCGACCGGGTCATCGTCTCCACCAAGGCGACCTTCCGTTTCAGCCCCGAGCCCAATGACGTGGGTTCGTCTCGCCACCACCTGATCCGGTCGGTCGAGGCGAGCCTGAAGCGCCTCGGGACCGATTACATCGACCTGTTCCAGCTCCACGGCTTCGACGCGGTCACGCCCGTGGAGGAGGTCCTGGGCACGCTCGACGACCTGGTCCGGGCGGGCAAGATCCGCTACATCGGCTGCTCGAACTTCTCGGGCTGGCACCTGATGAAGGCGCTGGCGGCCTCGGAGAAGTACGGCCTGGCCCGGTACGTCGCGCACCAGGCGTATTACTCGCTGATCGGCCGCGATTACGAGTGGGAGCTGATGCCGCTGGCGCTCGACCAGAAGGTCGGCGCGGTCGTCTGGAGCCCGCTCGGCTGGGGCCGGCTCACCGGCAAGGTCCGCCGAGGCCAGCCCCTGCCCGAGACCAGCCGGCTCCGGAACCAGAAGGTGGCGGACATCGGCCCGCCGGTCGCCGACGAGTATGTCTACAAGGTGGTCGACGCCCTCGACGAGGTCGCCAAGGAGACGGGCAAGACCGTCCCGCAGGTCGCCCTGAACTGGCTGCTCCGCCGGCCGAGCGTGGCGACCGTCGTGGTCGGCGCCCGGAACGAGGAGCAGCTCCGCCAGAACCTCGGCGCCGTCGGCTGGAAGTTGTCGCCGGAGCAGATCGCGAAGCTCGACGCCGCCAGCGCGACCACGATGACCTATCCCTACTGGCACCAGAAGGGCTTCGCCGAGCGGAACCCGTTCCCGGTCTGATCTTGAAACCCGACGGCATCAAACTTAAGAAACTCGTTCCCACGGTCCTCCGTGGGAATGCCGTCCTCGACGCTCCGCGTCGTCTTCACGCCCGGGCGAGCCGCGCGAGGATTGCAAAGCCGCTCTTGTAGGGCGGGTGAGCGGAGGCGAAACCCGTCCTACAAGAAGACGGTTTGAACTGACTTTGGAATCCTCCCGGGCCAAGCCGCTTGGAAGAGGACGCGGAGCGTCCAGGACGGCATTCCCACGCGGAGCGTGGGAACGAGTTGAGTGATACCCCCCGCTCAGCCCGTCGCAGGCGGCTCGAAGACGTCGTCGACCGCGATCCGCCAGCCGGGGACGGCCGGCTCGGCGTCGGCGCGGTCACCTCGGGCCCAGGTAACCGCGCGATCTGGATCGTCGGATCGATAGGCGCGGATCAATTTGCCCGGCGCGTCGACGTCCCAGACCACCCGCGTCCCGGCCTCGAAGTAGTCGCGTCGTTTGGCGGCCAGGACGATCTCGGCTTCGGGGCCGTAATCCGCCTCATCGCGGATCTCGACCGCGAAGGTCGGTGGCCCTTCGATGAAGGCCATCGGGTTTTCGGGGAACGGCCCGATGTAGTAGGAGACATCGGCGCAGAACGACTCGCGACCCGATTTGAGCGTCGGGACGACGTAGCCGAGGGTCGAAGTATGAATCTCTCCAATCTTGATTCGTTCCTCATAATCATGCAGCGATAACGCGATCCTCCCGATGACGCGGCCGATCAGAATCCCGTGGCCCGGCAGCCGGACGATCCGGCCGCCGATCAACTCGGCCTGACCTTCGACATCATAAAGGTCGGACACCGTGGCCTTGCGGGGTGTCTCGTCGTTCATCGTCATCTCTTCAGCAAATCCTGCAATGCGGCCACGCCCAGCGGCCCCTGGCGGAGCCGCTCGATGGCGGCGACGGCGGCCCTGGCGCCGGCGATGGTGGTGATGCAGGGGACCCCGTGGCTGACGGCGGAGGCCCTGATCCGGCCCTCGTCGGTCCGGGCGCCCTTGCCGCTGGGGGTGTTGACGACCAGCGCGATCTGGCCGTTGGCCAGGTAGTCGAGGAGGTTCGGCCGCCCCTCGGCGATCTTGCGGACCGGGGCGACGGCGATCCCGTGGCCCGCCAGCGCGGCGGACGTGCCGGAGGTCCCCATCAGGTCGTAGCCCATCGAGGCCAGCCTCGCGGCGATCGGGACGATCGCCTGGCGGTCCCGGGCGGCGACGCTGATGAAGACGGTGCCGCGCATCGGCAGCTTGCAGCTCGCGGCGAGCTGGCTCTTGGCGAACGCGGCGGCGAAGTCCTTGTCGATCCCCATCACCTCGCCGGTGGACCGCATCTCGGGCCCGAGCACGATGTCGACCCCCGGGAACTTGGCGAACGGGAAGACGCTCTCCTTCACCGAGACGTAACTCGGCTCGATCTCGGCGGTGATCCCCTGGCTCTCCAGCGACTGCCCGACCATCACCAGGGTCGCCGCCCTGGCCAGGTTGAGGCCGGTCGCCTTGGAGACGAACGGCACGGTCCGCGAGGCCCTCGGGTTGACCTCCAGGACGTAGACCTCACCATCCTTGACGGCGAACTGGATGTTCATCAGGCCCCGGACCCCCAGCGCCTCGGCCAGGGCGTAGGTCTGCCGCTTCAGCTCGGCGACGGTCGTCGGGTCGAGCGTGAACGGCGGGATGGCGCAGGCGGAGTCGCCCGAGTGTATGCCGGCCTCCTCGATGTGCTCCATCACGCCGCCGACGATCGTCCGGGTGCCGTCGGAGACGGCGTCGACGTCGACCTCGCGGGCGTCTTCGAGGAACTTGTCGATCAGCACGGGATGGCCGGGGCTGGCCTCGATCGCCTCGCCGACGAAGCGCGAGAGCGCGTGCTCGTCGTAGACGATCTCCATCGCCCGGCCGCCGAGGACGAAGCTGGGCCGGACCAGCACCGGGTAGCCGATCCGGTCGGCGATCCGCCGGGCCTCGTCGAACTGCTCGGTCGAGCCGTTGGGCGTCTGCTTGAGGCCCAGGCGGTCGATGATCAGGCGGAACCGCTCGCGGTCCTCGGCCAGGTCGATGCTCTCGGGGCTCGTCCCCAGGATCGGCACTCCGGCCGCCTCCAGGGCCCTCGCCAGGTTCAGCGGGGTCTGGCCGCCGAACTGGACGATCACGCCCAGTGGCTTCACGCGGTCGATCACGTTGAGCACGTCCTCGACCGTCAGCGGCTCGAAGAACAGGCTGTCGGACGTGTCGTAGTCGGTGCTGACGGTCTCGGGGTTGGAGTTGACCATCACCACCTCGTAGCCGGCGGCCTTGAGGGCGAACGCGGCCTGGCAGCAGCAATAGTCGAACTCGATCCCCTGGCCGATCCGGTTCGGGCCTCCGCCCAGGATCGCCACGCGGGGCCTGTCGCCGACCCTGGACTCGTCCACTTCCTCGTAGGTCGAGTAATAGTAGGGCGTGACCGCCTCGAACTCGGCGGCGCAGGTGTCGACCAGCTTGAAGACGGCGTTGATCCCCCGACGCTTGCGGTCGCGCCGGACGTCCATCTGGTCGACGTCCCAGAGGTGGGCGAGCTGGCGGTCGGAGAAGCCGTTCCGCTTGGCCTCGAGGATCAGGGCGTCGTCGGCGCCTTCCAGGCTCCCGGCCGCCCGGAGCCGGCCTTCGAGGAGGACCAGCTCGCGGAGGTTGTGGAGGAACCACGGGTCGATGTGGGTCAGCCCGTGGATCTGGTCGACCGAGAGCCCGGCGAGGAAGGCGTGTCGGATCGACCAGACCCGCTCGGCGTTGGGCGTGGCGAGCTTGGCCTTGATCTCGTCCAGGTTCGGCTGGTCGGGGCCTCCCCATGTGTCCTTGGGATCACAGCCGAAGCCGAACCGGCCGACCTCGAGGCCGCGGAGGGCCTTCTGGAAGCTCTCGCGGAAGGTCCGGCCGATCGCCATGACCTCGCCGACCGACTTCATCTGGGTGGTCAGGACCGGGTCGGCGTCGGGGAACTTCTCGAAGGCCCAGCGGGGGATCTTGGTGACGACGTAGTCGATCGTCGGCTCGAAGCAGGCGGGGGTCTCGCGGGTGATGTCGTTGCGGATCTCGTCGAGCCGGAACCCGACGGCGAGCTTGGCGGCGATCTTGGCGATCGGGAACCCGGTCGCCTTGCTGGCCAGGGCGCTCGACCGGCTGACGCGGGGGTTCATCTCGATGACGATCATCCGCCCGGTCCGCGGGTCGATTGCGAACTGGACGTTCGATCCGCCGGTCTCGACGCCGATCTTGCGTAAGATCGCCAGCGAGGCGTCGCGCAGACGCTGGTATTCCTTGTCGGTGAGCGTCTGGGCCGGGGCGACGGTGATGCTGTCGCCGGTGTGGACGCCCATCGCGTCGAAGTTCTCGATCGAGCAGACGATGACCGCGTTGTCGGCCCCGTCGCGCATCACCTCCATCTCGTACTCTTTCCAGCCGATGACGCTCTCCTCGACGAGGAGCGACTTGACCGGCGAGAGTTCGAGCCCGTAGGCGACCATCCGGTCGAATTCGTCCTTGTTGTAGGCGATCCCGCCGCCCGACCCGCCCAGGGTGAAGCTCGGGCGGAGCACGCAGGGCAGTCCGATCTCGTCGCGGATGGCGCGGGCCTCGTCGAGCGAGTGGGCCAGGGCGCTCCGGGCGCTCTCCAGGCCGATCTCCTCCATCGCGACCTTGAACAGGGCGCGGTCCTCGGCCATCCGGATGGCCGAGGCCGAGGCGCCGATGAGCCGGCAGCCGTACTTCTCCAGGACGCCGGACTCGGCCAGCGCCAGCCCGACGTTCAGGCCGGTCTGGCCGCCCAGGGTCGGCAGGAGGGCGTCGGGGCGCTCGGCGGCGATGATCTGCTCGACGACGGCCGGCGTGATCGGCTCGATGTACGTCCGATCGGCCATCTCGGGGTCGGTCATGATCGTGGCCGGGTTCGAGTTGACCAGGACGACCTCGAACCCCTCCTCGCGGAGCGCCTTGCACGCCTGGGTGCCCGAATAGTCGAACTCGCACGCCTGGCCGATGATGATCGGGCCGGCGCCGATGATGAGGATCTTCTTGATGTCGGTTCGCTTGGGCACGTGCGGTTCTCGCTAACTTCCTCGCTCCGGCGGTCGATCGGCGCGCATGTCGGGCCGCGCACGGCCCCTCGAAGCGGCCCGAAAGGGTGGCGCGGCCCGGAAAATTTCACGATCCTAGCAAGAAACGAGCCCCATCGGCAAGGGCAGGCCGCCCGGTGAAGTGGCATTCAGACGCTGCGGGCCGGCCGGACGGCCTGCCCGCCCCGGGGGGCCTGCCTGGGAGATCGAAAGAGGGGCGCACTCCCGCGATCGGCAGGGCGCCCCTCGGGCTCGAGTCGGGATCGGGAGGGTCGATCAGTCGTTGTCGGCGTTGATGACCTCACCGCCGGCCCTGGTCCCGAGGGCGTACCAGATTCGGAGGGCGATGGTGTCCTTGATGAACTTCACGCCGCCGGAGTGGGAGCCGGACGCCGGCCACGAGATGCTGTTGTCCATGTTGCAGCCCGGGTTGCAGCCCTGCCGGCGGTAGTTCAACTTGATGGCGCCGCCGTTGGAGGGCTGGGCGTGGTTCAAGATGGTGAAACCCGGGATGCCGATCCCCCAGCGGTAGCCGCGGTAGTCGACGATAAGGCCGCTGGTGGGGTTCCACTTCTGGTTGCAGCTCGGGAGATAGCCGGCGACGGTCGCCGGGTTGGTTCCTGGCTGACGTCGTAGATGAAGCCGACGTCGTTGCCGATGGCGCCCATGACGCCGTTGCCCCGGTAGGTGCTGGCCGGGTTCTGGCCGCCCCGCGAGTTGCCCCGGTTGTCGCCGCAGAGGGCCTCGGCGTAGGCGACGGTGTTGGACGTGCCGTCGGGACAGTCGCGGAGGACGTAGGAGATCCACGCGGCGGACATGCCGCTGGGCTGGCCGGTCTTCCGGAGAGCGCGATCGAGGTCCCGGCGCCGGAGTGATAGCTGTTGGCCTGGACCCTACCGGCATTGGTGTCCGACGGGCAGAGGAAGGTGCTGATGAGCGTGTTCTTGGCCGTCGAGTTGATAGTGTCAGCCGCGGTGCCGCCCCCCTCCGGCCCCAGATGAAGTCGATCGAGTTGTAACCGCGGTCAGCTCCAGGAAGGGGAGCATGGATGCCTGGGCGCTCCAGACCGACCAGGGGTCGTTATTGCCCGGCCAGCGAGTGTTGTTCGACCCGCCCATCGGGAAGACGTCGTCGGTCGAGTGGTAGTTGTGCAGGCCGAGCCCGATCTGCTTGAGATTATTGGAGACTTCTCGCTGATCACCACCTCGATCTCATGCGGCACGGATTGAACGTTGGTTGGACCGGGCTTGCGAAGTGACGGACGTTCGTCGACCTCGATGGAATGCCCATCGAGGTCGGCTCTTCGGATCTCGTCGGCGATCATGGGAGCGATGCCGAGTCGGTCTGAAGTGATAGGTCATCCTCACTCGCGGACGGCGATTCGCCGTCCCGCGACACCACGCGGCTCACCTGTCGTCGGGGTTGAGGAACTTGAAGAGCAGGCCGGCGACCGCCCCGCCGGCAAGGTCGGCGACGATGTGGACCCAGACCCAGGAGACCTTGACCAGCCCCATCGTCGTGACGCCGATCGCCACCGCCGGGTTGAACGCGGCGCCCGAGATCGAGCCGACCGAGAAGGCCCCGACCATGACCGTGAAGCCGATCGCCAGGCCGTAGTTCGAGTTCCCCGCCGTGGCCTTGGAGGTCGCCACGTTCAGGACCACATAAGCCAGCGCGAAGGTGAAGAGGAATTCGACCAGCAGGGCCTTGGGCACGACGGGGTCGGGTCCTGGCGAGCCGAAATCGCCCCGGAGATACGTCACCGTCATCGCGGCCAGCACTCCGCCGGCCACCTGGGCGATCCAGTAGGGGATGACGTCCGCCAGGGGGCATCGGCCGCGAATCCAGACCGCCAGCGTCACGGCCGGGTTGTAATGCCCGCCGGAGATGTGGCCCCCGGCATAGATCATCACCATCAGCGCAGACCCGATCGCCAGCGGCGCGATCACGCCGGCGTCCGGCTTGAGCACGCACATGCCGACCGTGAATACCAGGAAGAAGGTCCCGATCAACTCGACGATGTACTTGGCGATGGCCATGGTCGGTCGAAGCTCCGGAATTGAGGACGAGAGGTGGCCCATCCGTCCGCAACGGGGGTCACCCCGAACGGGGCGGACCTCTTCCTCGGCCCGGAGGGAACTCGGTTCGAAGATCCTGGGAGGAGATGACCCCGGCATGGGCCCGGGGTCGGATGTGACGGACGATGGCTCGCCCGGGGCCCGGATCATTCCGGCTTCTTGTCCTTGACCGAATCCTGAAGCTTCTCGCCGGCCTTCTCGAGCCCCTTGCCGGTGCTCTCGACCACCTCGCCGGCCTTCTCGCCGACGTGCTCCTTGACCGCCGCCGCGCCCGAGGTCTCGAGCTTCTCGCCGGCCTTCTCGAGCCCCTTGCCGGTCGCGTCGACGGCCTTGACGCCCGCCTCTTCGATCTTGTGCCCGGCCTTGGAGCCGGCCTCTTCGATCTTGCCGACCGTGGTCTTGGTGCCGTCGGGATTCTCGGCGTTGCAGCCGGACCAGCCGACCAGTCCGGCCGAGAGCAGCGAGGCGATGGTGAGCGATCGGGCGAGTTGGGTCTTCATCTCAAGGCGGCTCCGGGTGAGGCCGGGCTCCGATGCGGAAGCCCGGCCGTGATGCGCGACCAGAACAACAAAAGTTGCCATTGTCGTTTATAGGAAACCCCACCATCATTGGCAAGGGACCAGGTGATCCAATCGTCCGTTTTCGACCGGCCGAGTCGCCCTGATCCGGATATTTACCATCATCGTCACTGGTCGTCGGTGGGCGGAACGTGTCGGACGTTGACGAAACTCATCGTCAAGGATCATTGACAATGGAGTCTCGGTCCTCCTCGTCCCGCCCGAGGGCGAAGGCCACGGCCGCGGCGACGGCCCGGTCGCGGTCCCGGTCGAGCGTGAGCAGGTGGTCCGAGCGGGACAGGTACAGCAAACTCTTGCGGGCCGAGCCCAGGTGGCCGGCCAGCCAGACGGCCCCGGCGGGGTCGACGACCGAGTCGAGCCGCCCCTGGAGGATCAGGGTCGGGGTCGAGATCTCGGGGACGAGCGGCTTGACGTGCTCGATCAGGTCCAGGGCGCTGAGGGTCGCCCGGAGGCTGAAGGTCTCGAACCGGGCGACGCTCCCGAGCACGCGGCGGGCCTCGGGGTCGCGGACGGGCGGCGACCGGCGCGGGATGTCGGGCAGGAACCGCGCGATCGGCCGGAGGTAGGCCGAGGGATGCACGGGGATCAGCCCGCTGTGGCGGATCGCCAAAAACGGGGCGAGCAGGATCAGGCGGGCCACCGGCCGCCGGGTCGCCAGGAGCAGCGCGAGCGTCCCGCCGGTCGAGAACCCGACGACGACCACCGGCCGGCCCGAGGCGGCCAGCTCGTCGAAGCCGGCCTCGGCGGTCGAGATCCAGTCGGCCCAGTTCGAGGCCGGCATCACCCGCCCCGTCACCGAGTGGCCGGGCAGGATGGGCGCCGAGGACCGGCATCCCGCCCGCTCCAGCGCCTTGACGATCGGCCCGAGTTCGAACGGACCGCCTCCCAGGCCGTGGAGGGCCAGGCACGCGGGGGGGCCGTCGGCTTCGTCGGTCGAGGTTCGGTCGGGCATCGGTCGTCCATCGGCTCCCGCGTGATCGACAAATTTGGCGGCCGATGGGGGCTGATACGGATTCCGGAGAATTCAGGCCCGATCATCGATGGCCGATGACCGAACGGAGCAATACCCACCGATCCGGCTCCTCATCGATCATCGGACATCCTGCATCGGGCAAGAATTCTCCGGTATGCGAATCAGCCCCTCGGGCGCGGGGGCGGCGGGCGGTCGCGACCTCCCGGCGGCGGGCCGAAGCCGTCGGGCGGCGGGCCGAAGCCGTCGGGCGGCGGGCCGAAGCCGTCGGGCGGATGACCGGGCGGCGGGCCGAATTCGCCGGGCGGATGTCCGGGGGGTGGCCCGAAATCGCCCGGATGACCGGGCGGCGGCCCGAAACCGCCCGGATGAC
>JAJYDH010000129.1 GCA_021777685.1 Planctomycetota bacterium
CAGAGTCCCGTCCCGAATTCGGTGCCAGTCGTGGAACAGCCGATGCGATTGTTTCAGCAACCGCTCGCCGATCGGTTTGCCGTCGCCACCGCGATCGATCATCGCCTGAAAATCACGGCGAAGATGAGCCCAACAAATCTGTCGCTCCCGGGCCGCGATCCAGGCGTAGGCGCTGAACCGATCGCTGCCGACCACTCGCTCAGGCTCACCCCACCCCGTGAACGGCTACCGAGGATGTCATAGCAACAAAATAGTGTCATGAATGGTCAAGAGCAACCCCACCCCGTGAACGGCTACCCGGAAGAACTCGCTCCAGGACCCCGGTTGCTACCCATTACCGCTCCGGCCCCTTCCCATGTCCGTCGACGCCATCGCCCAGGCCACCCACCCGGTGCCATCTTACCGACCCATGTGGCCTGTCATGGCCCCGGCCCCGGCCACTCGTGCGATGGAATCGGACCCGGACCCGGACCCGGACCCGGACCCGGACCCGGACCCGGACCCGGACCCGGACCCGTGACCGATGGCCGGCATACCTGGTGGTCCCCTCGGCGTCATGACCGATGCCGACGAGTTCAATCTGGCATCGGCGTCAAACTTGCGAGTATGATCGCTCGGGTACCCTCGCGACGTCTCACGACCGACGGAGAGCCCGATGCCCGGGAGGATCTCGATCAGGATCGCGGTCGCACTCGCCCTCTCGGCGTGGCCGGGCTGGAGTCCGGCCGAGGGCCTCGCGGGCGAGTTGCCCCCGGAGGTCGCCGACGTCATTGAGGCCCGATGCCTCGGCTGTCATGACGGGGCCTCGAAGAGGGGCGGGCTCGACCTGTCCGCGCCCGGGGCAGACCTCGCCGACCCGGAGGGCTTCGCGCGCTGGGCCAAGGTCCACGATCGCGTCGAGTCCGGCGAGATGCCGCCGAAGGGGAAGGGGCGGCCGACGCCCGAGGAGTCGCGGGCCCTCCTCGGCTGGCTCGATCGGTCCTTGACCGAGGCGGAGGCCGCCAGGCTCGCGGCCTCGGGGTCCCCGCCGCCCCGTCGTCTGACCCGGACGGAGTACGAGAACACCGTCCGCGACCTCCTCGACCTGCCGGGCGCGGCGCTCGCGGCGCTCCTGCCGCCCGACGGGTCGGCGCACGGCTTCGACAAGAACGCCGAGGCCCTCAGCCTCTCGCACGTCAACCTCGCGAAGTACATCGAGGCCGCCGACCAAGCCCTCGACCTCGCCATCGCGACCCGGCCCACGGCCCCGGCCGTCCGGAAGTCGCGGCTGTCGCTGGTCGACCGCGGAGGCTTCGACGCCTACCTGTCGATGCAAGGGGACGCCGTGCTCCTCCGCGACGGGAAGCCCGACCCCGACTTCCCGCCGGCCGGTGAGCAGAAGCACCACGACCAGGGGGCCCACGAGACGATGGGCTCGTTCGAGACCGGCAGCACCGTCGGCGTCTTCCGCCACGAAGAGGAGTCGGTCAGCCACTACTTCCGGGGGCACACCACGTTCGACCCGGGCCGGTATCGCGTCCGGGCCTCGTTCTGGGCGTTCCAGTGGGACAAGGGCCGGGTCTTCCCGGCCCGGAGGACCGAGGCCGCGCGGCTCTCGGTGGTCCAGCTCACCGGCGACGGCCGAGGGGGGCAGCACCCGAGCTACACGCTGGGCTATTTCGACGCCCCCTCGCTCGCCCCGGCCGTGCACGAGATGGACGCCTGGCTCAACCGCAACGAGATCATGGGGTTCGACGTCGCCTCGCTCGCCCCGGCGGCGAACTACAGCCGCAAGGGGCACGCGATGGCCTTCGTCGGGCCGGGGATCGCGGTCGACTGGGTCGAGGTCGAGGGCCCGCTCAACGAGACCTGGCCGCCCCGGTCGCACAAGGCCCTCTTCGGCGACCTGCCGATCGTCGAGTTCAGGCCCGAACGCAATCCGGGCGTCCGGAAGCCTTCGAGGGACGAGCCGCGATGGCTCGGGCTGGGGGACCTGGGCAAGAACCACCCCGACCCGATCAAAGGCACCTGGACCGTCCGGAGCGACGACCCCCGCCGCGACGCCGACCGCCTGCTCGCCGCGTTCCTGCCGAGGGCCTTCCGCCGGCCCGTCGCCGAGGAGGTCCGCCGGCGCTACGTCGGCCGGGTCGAGCGTCGCCTGGAGGCCGGCGACTGCTTCGAGACGGCCATGCGGTCGGCCTACCTCGCGGCGCTCTGCTCGCCCGACTTCCTCCACCACGTCGAGCCCGAGGGCCGGCCCGACGACCACGCGCTGGCCTGCCGGCTCTCGTATTTCCTCTGGGATTCCCCGCCCGACGAGGCGCTCACGGCGCTCGCGGCCTCGGGCGAGTTGAGCCGCCCGGACGTCCTCCGGGCCCAGGCCGAGCGGCTGCTCGCCGACCCGAGGTCGGCGAGGTTCATCGACGATTTCCTCGGCCAGTGGCTCAAGCTCCGCTCGATCGCCGCGAACGACCCCGACCGGAAGCTCTACCCCGAGTTCAACCCGTACCTGCAAGACTCGATGGTCGCCGAGACGCACGCCTATTTCCGCGAACTCCTGGATCGGGACCTCGACATCGGCCACCTGGTCCGCTCGGACTTCGCGATGCTGAACGAGGCCCTGGCCGACCATTACGGGATCGAGGGCGTGAGCGGCCCGGCCATCCGCCGGGTCGCCCTGCCGCCGGGTTGCCCGCGAGGGGGGCTGCTGACGCAGGCGTCGATCCTCAAGGTCACGGCCAACGGGACGACGACCTCGCCCGTCCCCCGGGGGGCGTTCGTCCTCGACCGGCTCCTGGGCCGGCCCCCGGAGCCGCCGCCGGCCTCGGTCCCGGCGGTCGAGCCCGACGTCCGGGGGGCGACGACCATCCGCGAGCTGCTGGCCAGGCACCGGAGCGACCCGGGCTGCGCCGGGTGTCACGCCAAGATCGACCCGCCCGGGTTCGCGATGGAGAGCTTCGACGTCATCGGCGGGTTCCGGACGCGGTATCGCTCGCTCGAGAACGGCGATCCCGCCCCTCGGGGGAAGATCGACCCGTTCATCGGGATCGGCTTCAAGCTCGGCCCGGCGGTCGACCCGAGCGGGACCCTGCCCGACGGCCGCACGTTCCGCGACGTCCGCGAGCTGCAATCCCGGCTCGCCGAGGGCCGGGCGGCCTTGCTGAAGAACCTCGCCCGGCGCTGGCTCGTCTACTCGACCGGCCGCGAGCCCGGGTTCCGCGACCGCAAGGCCCTCGACGCGATCGCGGCCAGGGCGGAGAATCGGGGGGGCGGCGTCCGCTCGCTCCTGCTCGAAGTCGTCCAGGACCCGCTCTTCCAGGCCCGATGAAAACCACGCTCGCCCTGATCCCGGCCCTGCTGATCGGACTCGCCCCGGCCCTCGCGCCGGCGGCCGAGGCCCTCGTCAAGTGCCGGATCACCGGCCTGTTCCAGCCCGACCGCGTCGACGACCTCCGCCGCCAGGGCGGGACGCTCCGGATCGCCCAGGGGGGCGACTCGGCCGAGGTGAGGCTCGTCGAGGTCGATTACGACGACGCCGAGGCCACCTACGCCTACGACCCCGACGCCCGGCCCCTCAAGGGGATGAGCGCGGAGAAGGCCCGCGAGCGGATCGACCAGCTCCTCCGGGCCGCCTCGCGGGGCGCCTTCGCGGCCCTCCCGCCGAGCACCCTGCCGGCCGACCGCCGGCAAGAGGTCCGGATCGGCGTGGCTGGCCTCGACTGCAAGGGGTGCGCCTTCGGCGCCTATCGGGCCCTGGCGAAGGTCGACGGCGTCGAGCGGGCGACCGTCGACTTCAAGCGAGGGGTCGCGACGGCCCGATTCGACCCGGCGAAGGCCAGCCGTGACGCCCTCGTCGCCGCCCTGAAGAAGGCCGAAGTGGAAGTCATCGAGACGTCGCCCGACCGGGCCGACAAGTAACCCCGGGAGTCCGGATGCCATGCCGCACGTCGCCCGACCCGCCCTCAGCCGCCGAGCGTTCCTCCGAGGGGCGGGTGTCGCGCTCTCGCTCCCGATGCTCGACGCGATGACGCCCGCCTTCGGCCGGTCGGCGCGGGCCGCCGATCGGGCCACGGACGTTCCGAGGCGGATGGTCTGCATCCAGACGAACCAGGGGATCATGCCCCAGTTCTTCTTCCCCGAGGCCGCCGGCCGGGGCTACGAGGCCTCGCCGTACCTGAGCAGGGTCGCCGCCCACCGCGACCGGATGACGGTCTTCTCGGGCGTGAGCCTGCCCGGCGTCACCGGCGGCCACCAGGCCGAGCGCTGCTTCCTGACCGGCACGCCGCACCCCGAGCGCGGCGGGTTCCGCAACGAGATCTCGCTCGACCAGTTCGCCGCCGAGCAGGTCGGCAACCGGACCCGGCACCCCTCGCTCGTCCTGGCGATGACGTCCGAGAACCAGACGCTCAGCTACACCCGCAACGGGGCCCCGATCCCGGCCGAGAAGAGCCCGAGGAAGCTGTTCCAGAAGCTCTTCGTGCAGGGCAACCCGGCCGAGGTCGCCGAGACGGTCGAGGCCCTCAAGCAGGGCCGGAGCATGCTCGACTTCCTCGGCGAGGAGGCCGCCAGGCTCGACCGCTCGCTCTCCGGGGCCGACCGCTCGCGGCTCGACCAGTACCTCACCTCGGTCCGCGAACTGGAGCGGCGGATGCACGCCTCGGAGGACTGGGAGCAGCGGCCCAAGCCGGTCGTCTCGGCCAGGGCACCCGAGGACGTGCAGGAATCGATGCAGTTCGTCGCCCGGACCCGCCAGTTCTTCGACCTGATCAAGCTCGCCCTGGAGACCGACTCGACGCGGGTGGTCTCGCTCTTCGTCGACACGACGGTGATCCACAACATCACCCACCACGGGAACCGGCCCGAGGTCGTCGCCGAGCTGAGGGGGCACGAGGAGCGCCAGTTCGACGCGCTGAACGGCTTCCTGACCGCCCTGGCCGGCTCCCCCGAGGGGCCCGAGACCCTCCTCGACCGGACCCAGGTCCTGTACGGGACGTGCATGGGTAGCGCCAACAGCCACAGCAACGTCAACCTGCCGGTCCTCCTGGCCGGCGGCGGCTTCCGCCACGGCCAGCACCTGGCGTTCGACACGGTCAACAATTACCCGCTCTCGAACCTCTACGTCTCGATGCTCCAGCGGATGGGGATCGAGGCCGGGGCCTTCTCGACCGGGCGGTCGACCATGCGAGGGCTGGAGGTGGCCTGATCCCGGCCCCTACGGCGGATCACGCTCGCGTTGCGACCGGAGAAATTGGACGGGCACCCGGCCCGAGCAGGTTTGCCCGGTTTGTCGGCCATTCCAAGGCCGGGAGCCAGTCCCCTTTCTCCTCGCCCGTGCGCGATTCGAATGATCAAGGATTTGACACTTTTGGCCTCGTCAGTCGGTCCCGGCGTGAGTGAAGCGGAGGGGCTTGCCACCGGCCCTGGGGATCGCACCAGCTCTGGCGTCCAGCCCCGCTTGCCTCAAGATCGGATCGCGCGCTCGTCACCGGGAGTGGACGCGGACCCGCGCTTCGGTGACGCGAGCCGTCCCTCCGGTCTCGATGATCTTCCGGCACGGCCGCTCGGGCCTCGCTCCGGTGAAGCCATCACAAGCAGGCACGGGACAGCAGAAATACGGCAATCTTGCACCGGGAACCGTGAACTCAAGTCCCTCCGCGATTATCGGCGTTCAATGGGATCGTTGGCCCACCGCCGTTACGCCAGGATCGAATCGACCACCTCGCCCGAGACGTCGGTGAGGCGGAAGTCGCGACCGGCGTGGCGATAGGTGAGCCGCGTGTGGTCGAACCCGAGCAGGTGGAGGATCGTGGCGTGGAAGTCGTGGACGTGGACCTCATCCTCGACGACCTTCGCCCCGTAGTCGTCGGTCTTGCCGTGGACGATGCCTCCCTTGATCCCGGCGCCCGCCATCCATGAGGAGAAGGCGGTGTTCTGGTGGCTCCGGCCGTCGGGCGAGTCGGTCTGCGGCGTCCGGCCGAACTCGGTCGTCCAGACGACCAGCGTGTCGTTGAGCATCCCCCGCGACTTGAGGTCCTTCAGCAGGCCGGCGATCGGCCTGTCGACGTTCCGGGCGTGCTTCTCGTGCGACCGGAGGTTGCCGTGGGCGTCCCAGTTGTTCGACGAGCCGACGTCGATCAGCTCGACGAACCGGACCCCGCGCTCGGCCAGCCGCCGGGCGATCAGGCATTGCCAGGCGAACCCCTTCGTGCTGCCCCGCTCCAGGCCGTAAAGCTCGTGGGTCGCGTCGGTCTCCCTGGCCAGGTCCAGGACCTCGGGCATCGCCCGCTGCATCCCGAAGGCGGTCTCGAACGAGCGAATGCGCGCGGCAAGCGCGGGGTCGGCCGAGCGGTCGCGCCGGTGGTCCTTGTTGACCCGGTCGAGGAACGCCAGCTCGGCCTGCTGGACCCTCGCCGAGGGGACCCGGCGGTTGAGGTCGGGGATCGGCTCGGCCCCGGCCAGGACCCGCGTCCCCTGGTGGCAGCCGGGGAGGAAGTCCGAGCCCCACGCCTGCGTCCCCGCGTAGGGGACCTGCGGGGCCAGCACGACGAACGACGGCAGGTCGCGGTTCTCGGTCCCCAGCCCGTAGCTCACCCACGACCCGAGGCTCGGCCGGGTCACGGAGACCGAGCCGGTGTGGATGCCCAGCGTGGCCTGGGTGTGGTCGTTGTGGTCGGTCCGCATCGACCGGATCAGGCAGATGTCGTCCATGCAGCCGCCGACGTGCGGGAACAGCTCGCTGACCTCGGTCCCGCACTCGCCCCGGGGCGAGAACTTCCAGGGCGACGCCAGGTACGGCCTGCCGCCGGGCGAGGGCTTGCCGGCGTCGGCGGTCAGGCGTGGCTTGGGGTCGAAGGTGTCCATGTGCGACACCCCGCCGCTCATGTGGAGCATGATGACCCGCTTCGCCTTGCCCGCGAAGTGCGGCGCCCTCGGGGCCAGCGGGTCGACCTCGCCGCCCCTCGCCGCGTCCTCGGCGAGCAGTCGCGAGATCAGGCCGGGGAAGAGGATCGAGCCTCCGACGAGCGAGCGGATCACCTGGCGACGGTTCGTGTCCACGAGGGCGGCCCTCCGGCGGTCGGGTAGGTTCAATCGACGAACAGGAACTCGTTGCTGGCGAACAGGACGCGGACCAGGCTCTCCAGCGAGGCCCGGGGGAGCCGGTCGTCGGGGACCCCGGCCTCGGCCAGCGCGGGGCGGGCGTCGGCCAGGTAGGCGAGGCCCGCCTCGACCTCCTCGGCGGTCGCCGGTCGGCCCAGGGCCAGGCGATAGGCCCGGCCGATCCGCCCGCCGTCGTCGCCCGCGTCGGCCATCAACCGACCCGCCAGCTCGCCCGCCCGTTCGTGGACGAACGGGTCGTTCATCAGGTAGAGGGCCTGGATCGCCGTGGTGCTCAGAGGTCGGTCGGGCGTCGTCACGTTCGGGTCGGCGCCGTCGAAGACTTCCAGGACCCGGCGGCGTCGGAGCCTCTGCTGGATCTGGTAGACGGTCCGCTTGCGGGTGTCGAACGACTCGGGGGCGACGAACTGGACGTGCTGGGTGTAGCGGAACTCGCTCTCGGGCGGGAGCGGGAACGCGCCGCCCGGGGCCCGGTCGAGCGTCCCGGCCGCCGCCAGCATGGCGTCGCGGATCTCCTCGGCCGAGAGCCGCCGACGGTCGTGCCGCCAGTGCAGCTCGTTCGCCGGGTCGACCGAGGCGGCCCGCGAGTCCTCGGCGGCGGAAAGCTGGTAGGTCCGGGAGAGCATGAGCCGGCGATGCATGGTCTTGATCGACCAGCCGTCCTGGACGAACCGGGACGCCAGGTAATCGAGAAGCTCGGGATGGGTCGGGACCTTCCCCCGGGCGCCGAGGTCGTTGGGAGTGGCGACCAGCCCCCGGCCGAAGTGGTGCTGCCAGATCCGGTTGACCATCACCCGCGCCGTCAGCGGATTCGACGGGTCGACCAGCCAGCCGGCCAGCTCCAGCCGGCCGCTTGCTTTGGGCGAGGCGCCCTCGGGCAGGCGCGAGCCGCCGAGGATCTGGAGGAACCCTCGCGGGACGGTCGCGCCGGGGTGGGCGGGGTCCCCTTTGCGGAAGACGGGGGCGTCGTGCGGGGTCCCCTCGGCGACGGCGTATGCCTTCTCGACCCCGGGCGGGTGGGCGTCCAGCTCCTTGAGCCGGGCCTTGACCTCGCGGATCTCGCCGTCGATCTTCTCGGACGTCCGGCCTTCCTTCCTCGGGGCGTTCTTCTCCTTGTTGAGCTTCCGGAGCCGGACCTCGAGGTCGTAGACCTCGGTCTCGTGCTCGCGGAGGGCCCGGGCCTCCTCGGGCGGGCCGAGGGCGACGAAGTCCTTGACCCGTCGGGCGTTCTCCAGCCCGGGATAGGCGAATTTGGAGCTGTCGAGGATGCCGTAGAGGGCGTAATAGTCGGCCTGCGGGATCGGGTCGAACTTGTGGTAGTGACAACGGGCGCAACCGATGCTGAGGCCGAGGAACGCCTTGCCGATGTTGTCGATCGCGTCGTCGATCGTCAGGTGGAACTCGGTCGGGCTCGACCCGAACCGGCGGGCGATGGCCAGGTAGCCGGTGGCGACCTTCCGCTCGGGCTCGGTCCCGGCGGGCTCGCCGGGCAGGAGGTCGCCGGCGACCTGCTCCTTGAGGAACCGGTCGTAAGGCTTGTCCTCATTGAATGACCGGATCACGTAGTCGCGATACTTGTGGGCGGTCGGGACGGGGAAGTCGGAGTTGCACCCGGCCGTGTCGGCGTAGCGGACGAGGTCGAGCCAGTGTCGCCCCCACTTCTCGCCGTAGGCGGGCGAGGCCAGGAGCCGCTCGACGACCCCGTCGAAGGCGTCCGGGGACTCGTCGGCGAGGAAGGCGTCGACCTCCTCGGGCGAGGGCGGGAGCCCGGTCAGGTCGAAGGTGGCCCGGCGGATCAGCGTCGTCCTGTCGGCCTCGGCGACCGGGGCGATGCCGGCGGCTTCGAGCCGGGCCAGGATGAAACGGTCGACGTCGCCCGTTGGCCACGAAAGGTCGTTCACGGCCGGGACCGGCGGGTCGACGACCGGCAGGAACGACCAGAACGATCGGGCCTTCTCGATGTCCATCCTCGGCGAGGGCGCCGCGTCGGCCGAGGGGGCGGAGTCGCGGGGGTCGGGCGCCCCCATCCGGACCCAGGTCTCGAAGTCGGCGACCTGCTCGCGCGAGAGCGGGGTCTTGGGCGGCATCCGGAGGGACTCGTCCTCGTAGCGGATCGCCTCGATCAGCGGGCTCTCGTCCGGCTTGCCCGGCACGACGGACGGCCCGGCGTCGCCACCCTTGACCATCCCGTCGCGGTGGTCGACGCGGAGCCCCCCCTTGACCTTCTCCGACCCCGCGCTGTGGCACTGGTAGCAGCGTTCGACCAGCACGGGGCGGATTTTGGCCTCGAAGAACGCCAGGCCGTCGTCGGCCCCGGCCCGCACGGCGAAGGCCGCCAGGAGTCCTGCGCACATCAGGGCCGCGATCGACCGCGTGGGCCTGGGCATGATGTTCGATCCGGTCGAGGAAGGCGGGAGGGTCGCGGGCGGGCTCGGTCGCGTCTCGATCCAATCAATGCTTGACAATAACAGAGTCGGTCGGCCACCGCAACGGGGAACGTCGGGCACCCCAGGGCCGTTTCATTCTCACTTTGGGAGGGTCAACGGGGACTGGCTCCGGCTGTACTCGGCCGGTGCCCGTCCCCCTTGAATCGCCCACTTTGCCTCGGAAAAGGGGACTGGCTCCGGCCGTGCTCGGCCGCGTGCCGGTCCCCATCTCCCTCGCCCCGATTTCGCCTCGCCGATCGAGCTATGAATGACCCCTGTCGGGCACTCATGGTCGATCTCGGCATCTCGGCCTCTGGAGGACGGGGCGTTCAGGGCGTCGGGGCGGGCCGACTCGCGGCCTTTTCCAGGACCGCGACCCCTTCGGCGGCGCGCTGCTGGATTTCGAGGTCAGGGTCCTTCGCGGCCTCTCGGAGGGCGGGGATGGCCCTCGGGTCGACGGGGCGGAGGTTCCGGAGGGCGATGATGGCGTGAAACCGGAGGTCGCGGTCGTCGGGACTGCGAAGGGCCTCGATCCAGGTCGGCACCGCTTCCGCGCCTCGACCTAGGCTTTCAAGGACGAGCGCCGCGCCGACCCTCCGGTTGAAGTCGTCGCCTTTCAGGGCCTCGCGGAGCCGGCCAATCGCCCGGTCGCGCCCCTTCGGGTCGGTCAGGGCGGTCAACTGGAGCGCGGCGAAAGCGGCATTCTCCAGGGGCTCGCCTTTCCGATAGATGTCGCCGATCAGAAAATCCAGGGCGTCGTCGGAGCGCTCGGCGATCTTCCCGATCGCGAAGAGCGCCCGCTCGACGCTCGCGCCGGTCTCGGCGTCCTCCGACTTCCCGAGGTGCTCGTCGGCGAACGCCTTCAGCATCGGCAAGGCCTCGTCGCCGCCGCCGAGCCGGGCCAGCTCGAAACCGGCCTGGACGCGGACGTTCTCGTCGGGGTCCTCCAGCTTCGATGCGATGAGCGGGATCAGCGGATCGTCGGGACGTCGGAGCTTCCCCGCCACCGTGCCCAGCGAATCGACCGCCTGGCGGCGGACCTCGGCCTCCCTGTCGTCGAGCGCCGAGCGGAGGGGGGGCTCGGCCAGCTCTCGGTCGACGCCGACCTTGACCTTCTCGCCGATCGCGGAGACGACGGCGCGGCGGACCCGGAAGTCCTCGTCTTCGAGCCGGCCGGTCAGGTGCGTGATCGCCAGGGCCAGATCTCGGCCCGAGAATCGGATCGCCGCGACCGCCCCGAAGCGGACCGGGAAGTGCGAGTCGGCGAGGGCCTCGGCCAGCATCGCCTCGGTCTCCTCGCGCGTCATCCCGGCGATCTGCCCCTTCGAAAGCTGCTGCCACGCCGCTCCCGAGGCGGCGCTATCCTTGCCGTGGACCGCCCGTCGCCAGACCCATCTCGGGCTGTAATAGAACCGCCAGGCCACCAGGCCGAGCGCGATCGCCCCGACCAGCACCATCAGCGTCGCCGTCCGGAACCGCGGCCTGGGGACTCGCCAACGCATCGTCATCTTCCTTCGCCCGGGGCGATCAAGGGGTCACGGGAGGTCCGGCGGCGCCGAGCTGGAACGCCTGGAGGGCCCCGATCGCGCGGAACTGGACCTCCTCGGCCGGGTCCTCGGTCGCGGCCTCGATCGCCGGGACGATCGAGGGATCGACCGGGCCGAGGTCGAGGAGGGATTCGATCGCCCGGAGCCGGACCTCGATCGAGGGGTCTTTCAGGGCGTCGACCAGTTGCGCCGCGGCCGTCTGCCCCGAGCCCATCCGGTGCAGGAGCAGGGCCGCGTTGTGCCGGAGGGCGGGAGTCTCCGACTCCAGGGCCGACATCGCCAGCTTGAGGATGCGCTCGCGCGACTCGTGCGACCGTCTCACGTCCCAGAGCAGGCAATCGCGGAGCCGGTCCGGGTAGCCGTCGCGGTCGCGACTCAGCTCGGAGACGAGGAACGCGGCGGCGGCGTCCGACCGGGCGGCCAGGACCATCAGGGCGAGCAAGGACCGCTCGGCGGGATAGGCCAGCGGCTTCGCGTCGGGCTGCTCCTTGACGATCTTCGAGAGCATCGGCACCGCCTCGTCGCCGCGATCGTTGCACGCCAGGACGTACGCGGCCTCGATCCGGACGTTCTCGTCGACGTCCTCGAGCCGGGCGGCGACCCGGTCGAGCGCCGGGTCGTCCTTCCGCCCGGACCGGAGCGGGTCGTCCGCCTTGCCGCCCCGGAAGACGACCACCCCCAGCGCGTCGACCGAGGCCGCGCGGACCTCGGGCGAGGGGTCGTCGAGCCCCTTCGCCAGCGCCTCGACGGCCCGCTCGCGGCCGGGCCGGCCGCGACGGACGACCTCGCCGAGGGCCGCCGCCGCCCGGACGCGGACCTTCCTGTTGTCGTCGCGGAGCCGATCGGCCAGCCGGGGGATCGCCGGGTCCGGCCCCGGCCCCAGCGTCGGCAAGGCCGAGACCGCCGCCCCCCGGATGTCCGCGTCGGGGTCGTCGAGCAGCGCGAAGACCTGCTTCAAGGTCGCCTCGCGGTCCAGCCCCGGGATCAGCCCGTCTTCCCTCAGCCCCGACCACGCCCCGGCCCGGGTCGCCGGGTCGGGCGAGTGGACCGCCCTGCCCCACGCCCGGACGGGGTCTCGATGGTCGCGCCAGGCCCAGAGGCCCGCGCCGATCAGGGCCACGAGGGCGAGCAGGACGAGAAGCCGGGGGACTCGCGATCGCATGAATCGGGCTCGTCGGGGGGAAGGTCGGTCGCGGGCATCTCGCGAGTCGGGCCGGCCGATTATAGCCTCCGGGGCCGTCGGAAGGGCAAGGTTCGTCGGTCGGTCCTTTGCCGCCCGCGAGACACAATGAGACCCCGGGGGCCGCGAAGCCGCCCCCGGGGTCGAGCATCCTCCACGATCATCGCGGCGGGCCGCCGGTCACCTGCCCGGGCAGTAATAGGCCAGCGTCGCGTTCATGTTGCCGTACTCCCGCCAGAAGACCGGCGCCTTCCAGTCCTTGGCGTAGTTTCCCCCGGCGGCGATGTCGCCGTCGGGGAGGATGCCGCTTCTCTGGTAGATCGTGTAGATCGACAGCGCGGGGGTCATCTGGAAGCTCGACCCGCAGACATGGCCGCACTGGGCGTCGGCCCAGTTGATCGCGGTGTCGACGCCGTAATTGGCGTACTCGGACCACTCGCCGTAGTACCACTGCGGGCCGGAGGCGTCGGCCCAGTAGGTCAACTGGGGATTGGGCCAGGTCCCGCCGAACCGGGTGATGGGGTCGCCGTAGCCGCTGACGATGATCGGCGTGCTGGGGTTGGTCGAGCGGAACACGGCGCCGAAGTTCGCCATCGCAGACGCGGAGTTGTTGGACTCGTCCTCCATGTCGACCGCGACGATCCCGCCGTCGTTGCCCAGCTCCGAGCAGATCCGCGTGTCGCGGGTGCTGGAACCGGGCACGGAGTCGATGAACGGGACGAAGCCCAGGCCGTTGGCATGCGCCCAGTTCCGCCAGTCCTGGAGCTGCGCGGCGGACGAATTTTAGTCTATTTAAGCAAATTGCGGCCGGGCGCCGATGGAGGCTGGCCGAGGGCCGATCCATCACCGCTGAATGGGGCTAACCCCAATACCGTTGAATTAATCCAATGGCTTGCGCCAGAGGCATTTCTGTCTCCCCTCTCCCTCTGGGAGAGGGGCCGGGGGTGAGGGGCGTCGCGGGACCAGACG
>JAJYDH010000130.1 GCA_021777685.1 Planctomycetota bacterium
GGCGCCCGGGGTCCGAACGCCAATTGCCTGACCGCCTGCGCCGCCAGCTCGCAGGCGATCGGCGAGGCGACCGAGATCATCCGTCGGGGGGACGCCGACGTCATGCTCTCCGGCGGCACGCACAGCATGATCCACCCGTTCGGCGTCACCGGGTTCAACCTCCTCACCGCGCTCTCGACCCGCAACGACGAGCCCGCCCGCGCCAGCCGGCCGTTCGATCGCGATCGCGACGGCTTCATCCTCGGCGAAGGCGCCGGGATGGTCATCCTGGAGGAACTTGAGCACGCAAAGGCCCGGGGCGCCAAGATCTACGGCGAGGTCGCCGGCTACGGCTCGACCGCCGACGCCTTCCGCCTGACCGACACCCACGACGAGGGCCGGGGGGCCATCGCCAGCATCCGCGAGGCCCTCGCCGACGCCGAGGTCAACGCCGATCAGATCGACTACATCAACGCCCACGGGACCAGCACCGAGGTCAACGACAAGATCGAGACCCTCGCCATCAAGCGGAGCCTCGGCGACCCGGCCTTCAAGATCCCCGTCTCCAGCACCAAGAGCATGATGGGGCACCTGATCGCGGCGGCGGGCAGCGTCGAGGCGATCGTCTGCCTCCTGACGATCCGCGACGGCGCGATCCCGCCCACGGTCAACCTCGACCACCCGAGCGACGACTGCGACCTCGACTACGTCCCCCACGAAGGGCGGCGGAGGAAGGTCGACGTCACGCTCTCGAACAGCTTCGGCTTCGGCGGCCAGAACATCGCCCTGATCCTCCGGCGGTTCGCCGGCTGATCTGGCGCGAACTTTGCACGAATTCCCCCCGCCCTCCCGGCGGGCCGCCTCGCCCGACCAGACACCCGAGAATCCACCAACCAGGCGACGTCTTCGGAGTCCACTCGTGTCCAGCCCCGCGTCGGTGATCGCCCTCTCCTCGGCCTCGGCGGCCCTCGCCGCGGTCGTGGTGTTCCTGACCTACGTCGTCGTCAGGTATTCGCCGATCGTCGGGCGGATCTTCGAGGAGAAGCCGATGTTCCTGCCGCTCCGCGTCCCCCCGATCGAGGGGGGCGAGGACGCGACCTTCCGGACCCGCGACGGCCTCACGCTGGCCGGAACCTACCTGAAGGCCAGGACCCCCACGAGGGCGGGCGTCGTGGTCTTCTGCCACGAATACCTCAGCAACCGCTGGAGCGTGGGGCCCTACGCCGACCACCTCCGCGACCAGGGCTTCGACCTCTTCACCTTCGACTTCCGGAACCACGGCGAGAGTCCCAAGGACCCGGATTACTCGCCGCTCCAGTGGGTGACGGAGCACGAGGTCTACGACCTCCAGGCGGCGCTCGCGTACCTCCGGTCGCGACCCGACGCCGACCCGGCCGGCGTGGGCCTCTTCGGCGTGAGCCGGGGCGGCGGGACCGCCCTCTGCGTCGCCGGCCGAGACCCCCGGGTCTGGGGCGTCATCACCGACGGGGCCTTCCCCACCCGGGGGACGATGCTGGCCTACATCATCCGCTGGGCCGAGATCTACGTCGGCAACCCCGTCTTCTGGAAGGCCATGCCGATCTGCATCTTCGAGTTCCTCGGCTGGTCCTCCCGCATCCGGACCGAGTGGAAGCTCAAGTGCCGTTACTCGGACGTCGAGCGCGGCGTCGCCCGGCTGGCCCCGCGCCCCTGGCTGGCGATCCACGGGCAGAAGGACGCCTATATCGGTGTCGACATCGCCCGGGCCCTGTTCGACCGGGCGGGCGAGCCCAAGGAACTCTGGATCGTCGAGGGGGCGAAGCACAACCGCTGCCGCGAGAAAAACCCCGCCTTGTACCTCGCCCGGGTCTCGTCGTTCGTCCGCCGGTTCGCCCCGAGGGCCCTCCCCGACCCTCCCGCCGAGGGCCGCGAGGCCGGCCTGTCGGCCGTCGAGTTCGAGGGCATCCCGATCTCGCCCGGCCTGGGAGTGCCCGTCGCCGGCTGAGGTCGACCGTAACCCTTGCGATTGACAGCTTTCGGGGTCCGGGCTAGATTCGGCCCGCGTGCTCTCTCGGCGGAAGGCGAGGAGGACCGGCGGGCCTCGAAGGCCCCCGCGACCCCAAGGATGGCCGACCCTCGATGTTCAATACTCTCCGCAAGACCGTGGGCCTGCCGCTCCTCTGGCGTTCCCGGGCCAGGGCCAGGGCGTTCCTCGATCAGACGAAGGTCGCCGACCAGGTCCAGCGCGACCTGCTGCTAACCCGCCTGGCCAGGCACGCCGACAGCCAGTTCGGCCGAGATCACCACTTCGCCGAGATCAAGACTCCCGCCGACTACCGCAAGCGCGTCCCCGTCGCCGGCTACGACCGTCACGAGCCGTACATCGACAAGGTCCGCCAGGGGGACACCGGGGCCCTCTTCGGCCCGGGGACCGAGGTCCTGATGTTCGCGCTGACCTCGGGCACGACCAACCGGCCCAAGACGATCCCCGTCACCCGCGAGGCGCTCAAGGACTATCGCGACGGCTGGACCATCTGGGGCATCAAGGCATTCGACGCCCACCCGCACATGCTCCACTGCGGGATGATGCCGATCCTCCAGCTCGCCAGCGACTGGCGCGAGAGCTTCACCCCGGCCGGCATCCCCTGCGGGGCCATCACCGGCCTGACCGCCCACATGCAGAGCCCGCTCGTCCGCGTGACTTATTGCATGCCGCCGTCGGCCTCGAAGATCAAGGACGTCGAGTCGAAGTATTACCTGGCCCTCCGGCTCTCGGTCTACCGCGACCTCGGCGCCACCATCGCCGCCAACCCCAGCACGATCCTGGCCATCGCCCGGCTCGGCGACCGCGAGAAGGAAACCCTGATCCGCGACGTCGCCGACGGGACCATCGACCCCCGCTGGGCCATCCCCGACGAGGTCAAGGAGTCGGTCAAGATCCGGACCCGCTGGAGGCGCAAGCGGACCGCCCGACGGCTCCAGGCGATCGTCGACCGGACCGGCCGGCTCCTCCCGAAGGACTACTGGCCGAACCTCCAGCTCCTCGCCAACTGGACGGGCGGGACGATGGGGGCCTATCTCCGGGGCTATCCCGAATACTTCGGCGACCGCCCGGTCCGCGACATCGGCCTGATCGCCTCCGAGGGGCGGTTCACGATCCCGATCGAGGACGGCACCCCGGCCGGAGTCCTGGACATCGCCCGCCACTACTTCGAGT
Organism: Planctomycetota bacterium; assembly: GCA_021777685.1. Classification (GTDB taxonomy): domain Bacteria; phylum Planctomycetota; class Planctomycetia; order Isosphaerales; family Isosphaeraceae; genus Tundrisphaera. The sequence continues at coordinate 3,176 of JAJYDH010000130.1, forward strand.
TCATCCCCGAGGACCAGGAAGGCCGCGACGACCCCGAGGTCGTCGAGGCCGCCGACCTCGTCGAGGGCCGGCGCTACTTCCTCGTCCCCTCGACGTCGGGCGGGCTCTATCGTTACATGATCCACGACCTCGTCCGCTGCGTCGGGTTCGAGGGGAAGGCCCCGCTGATCGAGTTCCTCAACAAGGGGGCGCACTTCTCCAGCCTGACGGGGGAGAAGCTGTCCGAGTACCAGGTGGTCGCCGCCGTCAACGCGGCCCAGAAGGCGCTCGGACTCCCCTTGAAGTCGTTCCTCGTCCTGCCGAGCTGGGGCGAGCCGCCGCATTACAACCTGCTGTTCGAGGAGGCCGACGTCCCCGACGAGGCGGCGGGAGAGCGGCTGGCGAGCGAGGTCGAGGGCCAGCTCCGCCGCGTGAACCTGGAATACGAGAACAAGCGCGAGACCCTCCGACTCGGCGCGATCCGGCCATTCCGCATCCCCGCCGGGTCATGGGCCGATTTCCAGCGCCGGCGGCTCTCGCGGAGCGGGGGAACCGTCGAACAGTATAAGCAGCCGTGCTTGCTGTCCGACCTCGACGCGATCGAGGGATTCCGCCCGCAGGGGCCCCGGATCTCGACCCACGCCTGACGGGACGACCGATCCAGGTTGACTTGTGGAATCCCGCGGAATCTGGTATTGAAGCCCCGCAATCGGGCCCGAGCACGCCCCGCAATCACGACGAAATCGAATCCCCAATGAGGGGGAGACCCTGACATGGTCCCGGCGATGGATCGCGAATCGAAGGCCCCTGCGCGGCGGATCTGGGTCGGCGTCGGCCTGACCCTCTGCCTGGCCGAACTGGGCTGCTCCCAGTTGAAGGAACAGATCTGGCACGAGAACCCGACGGCGACCATCGGCCAGACGATGGACACCCAGGACATCTACGCCCAGGCCGGCCGGTCGCGGACGAAGCCCGGCGGGATCGCCGTGATCCCGAACGCCGGCGAGGCGACCTCGCCCATGTTCGCCCAGGTCGAGGAGGTCGGCGCGGCGATCAAGCCGGCCGGCCCGACGCTCGACCCGGCGGCGAGCGGCGTCGCCCTCCAGGCCCCCACGAGCCTGGCGAGCGCGACCTCGGGCGTGCCCGACGCCTCGCGGATGCTGGCCTCGGCCGAGCCGAAGGCGGCGGCCGACCCCCGCCGGGTGGTCGCCGAGGCCCGCGCCGCCATCGACGCGATGGCCTCCTACCAGGTGGACATGCACCGCCAGGAGCGGGCCGGCGGGGCCCTCCAGCCCGAGGAGGACGTCGCGCTCGCCGTCCGCCGCGAGCCCCTGGCCGTCCGGCTCTCGTGGCAGGTCGGCCCGAACCAGGGCCGTGAGGTCCTGTACCGGGCCGACGAGCCCGGCGGCCTGATGCACATCAAGATGGCCAACCCCGCGCTCCCGAGGCTCAACCTCGCCCCGGATAGCCCGATGGTCATGCGGAACAGCCGCCACCCGATCACCGAGGCCGGCTTCGACTCGCTCGTCCGGGGCCTGGAGAACGCGCTGACCGCCTCGGACGCCTACGGCCTCGCCTGCACCGGCCCCGAGACGCCGATCGGCCTCGACCGTCCCCACCTCTGCCTGGTCCGGACCACCGCCGCGGGCGAGAACTGGAAGGTCTACATCGACCCCGGCACCCACCTCCCCGCGCTCGTCGAGGCGGTCGACGCGAAGGGCGAATTGCTCGAACGCTACACCTTCCGCGACATCCGCCCGGACCCGCCCGAGCTGGCCTCCGCCGACGCCTTCGACGCGACCGCCCGATGGGGCGCCCCGAAGGGCCTGTTTGGCCGGATCGCCCAGGGCAAGCCCTCAGATGGCGAACCGTCGCCGCGCTAACTGCCAATCTGGCGAGGTCCGCGGCACCGATCGTCGCCCGGCCACCGACCGGGAGGCCGGGCACGATCGGGGCAAGCCGGGAAACCGTCTCAACTTACGGATTCGACGGGGGCAACGTATCGCCCGAAATGGATCGCGGCCCGCCACTTGCATACCAGTTTGATCGCAGGCCCTGGACGGTTGCCTCAAGACGTGCGAGACTGGTCGGTTATGGTCCTGGATCGTCCGTACTCGATACTGGTCACCGACGACGATCCCGCCTCGCGGGAGACGTTCCGGGAGATCTTCGAACCCGTTGGGTTCCGGACGTTCCTCGCCGAGAGCGGCGAGGAGGCCATCGACATCGTCCACCAGCACGACGTCCACATCGCCCTGCTGGACATGCACCTGCCGAAGCTCTCCGGCCTGGAGACGATGGCGATCGTCCGCCAGATCAAGGGCATCCTGCCGATGATCCTGATCTCGGCCGACCAGGACGAGAGCCTGATGCGCCGGGCCCTCTCGGCCCAGGCGTACAGCGTGCTCGCCAAGCCGGTGAGCAAGAGCCTGGTCATCTACATCGTGCGACGGGCGCTCGAAAAGTTCTATTGAGCGACCGCCGATGCGTCGGGCCCTCGCGAGCCTGCTCCTGGTCATCGTCGCCCCGACGTCGCTCCTCGGGCACGACATTCCCAACGCCCGCGTCGACCGGTCGATCCAGGCCACGCTCTCGCCGGGCCGGCTCGGGGTCGACTACGAGGTCAGCCTGTCCGAGCTGACCGTCACGCAGGACCTTCGCCGGCTCGTCGGCGATCTACCCGGCGCCGATCGCCGAGGGTGGTTCGAGGAGTACGGCCGGGTGACGGGCCCCCTGAACGCGAAGGGGTTGCTGGTCGCGGTCGACGGCGAGCCGGTCGAGCTGAGGTCGGCCGGGTTCGTCCTGGAGATCGAGGGCCACCCTCGCTACACCTTCCACTTCGAGGCCGAGGTCCCGCCGGAAGGGCGGCTGTTCCTCAACGACACGAACTTCGTTGCCAGCGAGGGGACCAGCCGCCTGGCCCTCCGGGGGGTCGGAGGGATCGCGATCCTGGGGGATTCGCTGCCGACCGAGGTCTCGACGATTCCGATCCGCCCCGTCTGGCAACTGAGCGACGCCGAGGAGCGCCGGACCCGGAGCCTGAAGGTCGAATACCGCCCGTCCTCGACCGTCGCCCCCGGGCCGCCTAGGCACTCGGAAGCTCCGCCGATCGGGCTGCCGACCCCGGCGCCATCCGAGGGCCTTTCCCGGCTCCTGGACGACCCGACCGGCCGGGCCTGGCCGGCCCTGCTGCTGGTCGCATTCGCCCTGGGGGCGGCGCATGCGATCCAGCCGGGGCACGGCAAGACGATGGTGGCGGCGTCGTCGCTCGGCCCGGGAGGCGGGCCGTTCCGGGGGGCCTTGCTCGGGCTGGCGACGGCGACGGCCCACCTCGCGAGCGTGGCCCTGATCGCCGCCGCTCTCTGGGCGACCCGGGCCTCGCGGCTCGGCGATTTCCACCTCGCCCTGGCCCGATCGGCCGGCTTTGCGATCGCGGCCGTCGGCCTCTGGCGAGTCGGCCGCCACCTGGCCGGCTTCGGCGAGCACGACGGGCCGTCGCACCCGGGCCATGAGGGGCGAAAGAGCCTTTTCGTCCTCGCCCTGGCCGGCGGGATCGTCCCCTGCTGGGACGCCGTCGCCCTGGTGATCCTGGCGTCGGCGATCGGCCGGCTGGCGCTCGGCCTGGCCCTCCTCGCCGCGTTCAGCCTGGGGATGGCCGGGGTCCTGGTGGTCGTCGGGGCCGCCGCGAGCCGGTTCCGCGCCGCGGTCGACCGGACCGAGGGGCGTGACCGCTGGAGTCGTCGTCTGGGGATCGCCGGGGGGCTCGTCCTGGCGGCCATCGGGCTGACCTTGCTCCGAAATTGACCGTGATCGAGGCGGGGGTGGGGCATGCCGGTGGCCTTGGTGATGGAGTTGGTCCTGGCGATCGGCGTCGGCCTGGGCCTCTCCCGGGCCACGATGGGATACTGGGACTACCTGCTCTGGCAGGGCTGGAGCATGACCTCCTCGGCCTCCTTCTTCGCGGGGGTCGCGCTGGTGTTCGGGCCGGCGACCTGGCTCGAAGCCGCCCGGCGCAAGGAACGTGCCGAGTGGGGAACCGGCCGGCAGATCTGGTCGACGGTGGCACTCTACTACCTGATCACGAACGGCTTCGAAGCGGCCCGATTGTTCCTCCAGACCTGGCTGAGCGGGCCCGGCCCGGGCTGGGTCCGGCAATGCTACGACCACCTGGTCCAGACGAGCTGCAACGACTTCTTCGCCCCCGTGGCGATCGGGATCGTCTCGTTCGGGATCACCCGGCTGATCTCTCGGAGTCGCTCCGAGCCTCCCGCCGACCCTCGCGAGTCGATCTTGCGGGTCGCGGCGGCCCTCCTCGTGCTGACATTCCTCGGCCTGAGGGTCGCCATCTTCATCTCGGTCCGGTGACGTCCGACCGGGCCCGAGGGCCTCGCGATCCGGTCGCGCTACCCATCCTCCGGCCCATAGCGCACAATGGATCGACCCGATTGATTGTGGGAAGGACATCGGACCCGACATGACAGGCCCTCGCTCGATCGACCTTTACCACGTTCTCGTCCCGCTCCGGAAGCCGATCCGGCATGCGTCGTTCGAGCGGGCTTCCTCGGACAACCTCGTCGTCCGCGTCACCCTGGCCGACGGCACGGTCGGGCACGGCGAGGGGGTCCCTCGCCCCTATGTCACGGGCGAGACGATCGAATCCGCCTTCGCCAGCCTGGCGAGTCTGGACCTCCCGCGCATCCTCGATGAGCCCGCCGACCTGGCCGGGCTGGTCCGGCGGCTCGAAGCCTGGACGATGCCCGAGACCGAGGCCGACCCTCGGGGGATGGCCGGGAACTCGGCCCGGTGCGCCCTGGAGATGGCCCTCCTCGACGCCTACGCCCGCCGCGAGGGGAAGTCGGTCGGCGAGGCCGTGCGGATGGTCGAAGCATCCCGCGACCTGCTCAACCCGTCCGCCGGGCCGGTCCGGTACAGCGGGGCGATCACGGCGGAGGACCCGAAGAAGGAGGTCGTCTCGGCCTGGAAGATGTGGATCTACGGGTTCCACCAGGTCAAGGTCAAGGTCGGCGTCGCCGGCCAGGACGACCCCGCCCGTCTGGCGAAGCTCCGGCGCATCCTCGGCCGGCGGATGGACGTCCGCCTCGACGCGAACGAGGCGTGGTCGGCCGGCGAGGTCGTCGCGAAGATGGCCCCGCTCCGGGCCTACCACCCCACCGCGATCGAGCAGCCGGTCCCCCATGCCGAGGTCGACGCCCTCGCCGAACTCCGGCCGAAGATCGGCGTGCCGGTGATGCTGGACGAATCTCTGTGCGGATTCCCGGACGCCGTCCGCGCGATCGAGCGGAAGACGGCCGACATCCTCAACGTCCGGCTCTCGAAGTGCGGCGGGATCGTCCCTTCGCTGAAGATCATGTCCCTGGCGCATCGGTCGGGTTTGCAGGTGCAACTCGGTTGCCATCCGGGCGAGACCGGCTTGCTGTCGGCGGCGGGGCGGCAGGTCGCCTGCCAGGTCCGGGGGATTCGCTACCTCGAAGGGTCGTACGACCGGCACGTCCTGGCCGGGAACCTGATCGCCGAGGACATCACCTTCCGCTACGGCGGTCGGGCGAGGCCGCTCCCCGGGCCGGGGCTGGGCGTGACCGTCCTGCCCGAGGCCCTGGCCCGGATGACCGTCGAGCATCGCGAGGTCCGCCATGACTGAGAGCCTGCCCCGGGTCGAGACCTGGAACGCCTCCGACGGCTACCCGATCCACGTCGCGACCTGGCCGACGGCCGGGCCGGCTCGCGGCCGGGTCGTGGTCCTGCACGGGGTCCAGAGCCATTCCGGCTGGTATCACAACCTGGGCCGGGTCCTGGCCGGGGAGGGCTTCGAGGCCCATTTCCCCGACCGCCGGGGGTCGGGCGCGAACCGGGTCGACCGGGGTCACACGCCCTCGGACCGCCGGTTGCTCAAGGACACGGCGGAATACCTCGCCCGACTTCGGGCCCAGGACCCGTCGAGCCCGATCGCCCTGGCGGGGATCTCGTGGGGCGGGAAGCTGGCCGTCATCACGGCCGGCAAACGGCCCGATCTCGTCGACGCCCTCGCGCTGATCTGCCCGGGGCTGCACCCTCGCGTGGGGGTCTCGCGGAAGGAGCGGTGGCAGATCGCGCTGGCGTATTTCTTCCAACCGAGGAAGACGTTCCCGATCCCGCTGAGCGACCCCGCGCTCTTCACGGCCAGCCACGCCGGGCAGGAATTCATCGCCAACGACCCGCTCGGCCTCCGGGCCGCGACTGCCCGCCTCCTCGGGGCGAGCGCCCTGATCGATCGCGGCGTGCAGGGGATTCGATCGAAGGTCCATCAGCCGGCCTTGCTGATGCTGGCCGGGAAGGATCGGATCGTCGACAATCCGAAGACGCTCGAATACTTCAACACCCTGGCCTCGGACCGTCGCCGGGCGATCGAGTATCCCGAGGGGCACCACACCCTGGAGTTCGACCCCGACCCCTCACGCTACGCCCTCGACCTGGCCGCCTGGCTGGGCGAGGCGATGAAATCGGGGATGGCCTGAACCTCGGGCCGGCCCGACGTGTCGTCCGTTCTCGAAGTCTCAACGGAGCCGACGAGGAGGTCCGCCGTGGACCAGGACAAGAAGCGAGAACTCCGGCAGCTCAAGCGCGAGATCAAGCGGGCCGGCGGCAAACACCGCCGGAGCCAGCTCAAGCGAGGGCTCGCCGACCACCCCGAAGAGGCCCACGAGGACGAGCCGGACCTGGGCCGGCATCGATCGGCGGCCCTCAACGGGATCGATCGCGACTCGACCCGGGAGCGGGGACAAGTAAAGCCGGAAGAGTCGTGAGCGTGGCGACGGCGGGGTCCAGGAGTGAAAGCATGACGGACCAACCTGGGCGTGAAAAATGGGCAGATCCGAAGTCCGACCCCCGATCCGTGGACGAGTTGATCTCCTCGGCCCTCAGCGAGTCCGATGACGGACTCGCGTGGGATTGCATCTCGGCCCTTCAATGGAAAGGCTCTCGGGAGGTCTTCGAGCGGGCCTCGGGATTATGCCGGAGCTTTTGTCCCGTCGAACGCTCGATGGGGGCCGACATCCTCGGCCAACTCGGCGTCCCCGATCGATCATTCCCGAAATCGTGCCTCTCCGTCCTCCTGGGCCTGCTGGAGGCCGAACGGGACGAGGATGTCATCCGGTCGATCCTGATCGCCCTGTCGCACCTGCGAGAGCCGGGGGGCATCGAGCCGGCCGCGCGATTCCGCGACCATGCCAATCCGGACATCCGTCATGCCGTCGTCCATGCCATGACGGGGCATGAAGACCTTCTCGCCGTGGAAGTCCTGATCGGGCTGTCCCGTGACCCGGACCCTCACAATCGGGACTGGGCCTGCTTCTCGCTGGGAGATATGATCGAACTGGACACACCTAATCTTCGCAACGCCCTCGCCGAACGGCTTTCCGATGAGGATGACGACACCCGATGCGAGGCGCTTGCCGGCCTGGCCCGGCGGGGAGACTCGCGGGTGGTTGAGCCCCTGCTCAAGGCATTAGCCTCCGAATCGGTCTCAACACTGGAGGTCGAGGCGGCCGAGTTGATCGCCGATCCCCGACTCTACCCGGAACTTCTCGCGCTCCGGGGCTGGTGGGATGTTAACGAAGCTCTCCTGGAGCGCGCCATCCTGGCCTGTTCGCCCCCGGAAAGCTGAGCTTGTGGCGGGGGCGAGAAGCAGGCTCGCGCCATTCTTGGCGAAAACATCATTTCTTCTTGATCGGCTCCAGCTCGGCCTTGCCGGCCTTGAAGGCGGATTCGAGGAGCCTCTCGGTCGTCTCGGTGCCGAACCCTTCGACGACGGCGACGTCCTTCCCTCGGCGTTCGACGGCGTAGACCTTACCCTCGTGGGGGCGGCGGATCGCGTCGGGGAAGGCTTCGGGCGAGTTGACGCCCTCGCCCATCTTGGTCGTCTGGAACCGGGTGTACTGGCGGGCGAAGTCGCGGGCGTCGTCCTCGGTGTCCCAGGTCGAGAGCCAGACGACGCCGAGGCTGCCGTCCTTGCGGTCGAAGACGGCGAACCGGTCGCCGTCCCAGCCGGCGGCGACCGGCTTGCCGCCGTGGCGGCGGAGGAGGATGCCGAGCTGCATCTCGCCGATCACGTTCCGGCCGACCTCGGCCCAGCCGTCGCCGGGCTCCAGGCGGCCGAGGTCGATGCTGGTCGGCGGGTCGGGCCGGTCGCGGTACTTCTCGGGGTGGAGGATCTGCTCGGTCGACTGCGGCGGGTTCTTGTAGGCGTCGTCGAGCGCCGTCCAGCCGCCCTGGTTGGTCAGGCTGGCGCAGAAGACCATCCCCCGGAGGTAGGGGAAGATCAGGCTCTCGGAGAGGATCGGCGGGGCCTCGCGGAGGGCCTTGCCGCTGCCCAGCGACATGAAGGGCATCATCAGGCCGAACATCCGGTCGAGCGCGGCGGCGGGCGTGGCGCCGATCTTCGAGCCGTCCCAGTCGTCCTGCTGGGCGCCCATCATGGCCAGGGTCGCCTCGCCCTCGATCAGGGACGACAGGGCGAGCGAGCGGTCGTCGTCGGCCTCGGCGGCCTTCTGCATCTTATCCAGGTCGTAGTTCTGGTCGGCCAGGGCGTGGGTCAGCTCGTGGGCGATGACGGTCTTGTTCTCGTCCTTGTCGAACCCCTGCTTCTTCCCCAGGAGCGACTCCAGGAACCCCGGCTTCTTCGCCTCGGCGGCCGGAGACTCCTTGATGAGGTGCATCGTCTTGGTCTTGGGGTCGTAGAAGGCGGCGATCTCCTCCGAGTAGACCCGGACCATCGTCTCCTTCCAGTTGATCTCGCGGGGGATGAAGCCGAGGACCTTCATCCCCAGCTCGTTGGTCCGGAACTCCTGCGGCGTCAGCTCCTCGTCGATCTCCTTGAGGAGGAGGGCCTTGAGGTCCTCGCGATTGGTCACGTCGCGCTTGACCTCGTGCTTGAACTTGAGCTGGCGGATGCCCGGCAGGAGCTGCTCGAACGCGAGCTTGTACCTGAGGACGGCCTCGGTCGGCTCCTTGCGGTCGGCGAGCCTGTCGCCCTCTTCGAGGAGTTCCTTGCCGCGTTCGACGCTCGCCGGGAGGTCGGCGGCGGGGCTCGCCGCCGTCGCCAGGAGCGAGGCCAGGAGGGCGAGGATCGACGCGGGCTGGAGTCTCATGGTGGGATCTCGGCGAGGGCCTGGGGGGCGGATTGCGGCGTCGTCTCGGCCCAGCTAGCTTACCGAGAGGGGCCCGGCGTCGCCAGGGCGGGCGGGCTCGGCCCGCTCGCCGGGCGGGTCGAGCCCTCCGGACGCGTGCCCGAACCGGACCCCTTCGGAGGGTGCCTCAGCAGGAACACGGCGGCGAGGTAGAACGCCTCGGACTCGTCGCGGGGGCCGTCCCGCTCGCCGATCCTCGACCTGTCGAGGAGGAAGAGATTGTCGAGGATCGCCGGCTCGGGGAAGCCGAGCGACCGGAGGAGGTCGATCCGCGTCGCCCGGTCGACGCCCACATAAGCCCCCGTCGGCCCGAGGAGCGACACGGCCTTCTGCTTGATGGCCGGCTCCACGGCGCCGTCGTAGCGATCGGCCAGCTTGAGGATCTCGGGCCCGGACCGGCCGCGATGCTTCCGGCAGATCTCCCTGAGGTCGGCGAGGAACCGGGCCCGGTCCTCCTCGGCCATCTGGCGGGCCTCGGCGAGCCGCCGGGCCCGGCGTTCCCCGGCGAGCCGGGGGTCGGGCGGGAGCAGGTCCGGGTCGACCTCCCTGGGCAGTTCGGGGGCATTGGCGGGTTCGGCCCGCTCGGCGGCCCGGCCGGGCTCGACGGGTCGGGCTTCTTGCCCGGCGGGGGCGAGGGCCCGGTCGGCGGGCGCCTCGGGCCCGGGCCGGGCCTCGAGCGCCTTCGGGTCGAACCCGAGGCCCTGGACCCTGGGAAAGGCCGGGGGCTCGGGCTCCCCGGCGGGCCCGGCGGGGAGTTCGACCGGCGGTCTCTCGATGACGGGCGGGGGCCCGGCCTCGACCGCCGCCGGGGCGACCGGGTCGACGACCGGGA